>CAZLCF010000074.1:0-11863 GCA_964557905.1 uncultured Rikenellaceae bacterium
GTGTTTCTGAGAATGAAATTATTTCATCAAATCCCGGAATTGATATAAACAAGCTATCGGTGGGTTCTGAAATTGCAGTTCCGCGCAGGGAATTCATGACTGAAAGGCAGGAATTTGAAGTGGCTGAGGGAAATTATATTTTCCATAAGGTTGTAAAGGGGGAATCGCTTTCATCAATTGCGGATAAATACGGGCTTAGTATAAGGGAGTTGAGAAAAGAAAACAGGGATATAAGGTTCCCTCAGGTTGGTGATTATTTAAGGATCCCTGTTCAGACAGCGAAAAAAACTCCGGTAACTGAAGTACCAGCTACTGATACTTCAGCAGTTGTTGCAGAAGAACCGGTTTTATTGCCGCGGCCATCCGGTTATACACCTGTGAAAAACCTTGAAGGTTCTTTTGATGTTGCGGTAATGCTGCCTTTCTATCTTAAGGAAAATGCCATCAGAACGGATATTGATTCCTCAAAAATAGTTAAGGGGAAGAAAATATATAAAGTAGTCGGACGGCAGGATGAGTGGATATATCCCCGTAGTCTCGGGTTCATAGAAATGTATGAAGGTATCCTTCTTGCAGCCGATACTTTACGTAACCTTGGACTGGATATTAATCTGCATGTGTTTGATATTAAAAGCGATACTGTTGAATTGACCAGGCTCATCATGGAGGGTAAATTATCGGATATGGATCTGATAATCGGACCGGTTTACTCTTATAACCTAGCCATTGTAGCTGCCTATGCGAAAGATCTTGGTATCCCTGTCGTATCACCGGTTCCTCTCATGAATAATTCGGCCCTGATTGACAATCCGATACTTTTTATGGCAAATTCATCACTTGAGGTGGCCCAGAATACAATAGCAAAAAAGGTTAGCGAATATTACAACCATAATTTTGTTTTCATTCATACCGATACAACGGGAATTGATCCGAATGTAAAATACTTTAAGGAAAGGATATTTTCAGAACTCAGCAGCAGGCTGCCTTATGAGGAGATAAAATTCAAGGAATTCCTTTTTTACAGCAGATCGGCATTTGATAATGACTCCATTAACAGGCTGGGGCATGCCCTTTCAGATTTATCCGGGAATGTTATTATTATAGCTTCAGAAGAGGCTCCTGTTATAAGTGAATCGTTGATGGATATTCATGCTCTTTTAAAGAAATTTGAAATAAAGGTATTCGGTTATCCGGCCATGCGGGGTCTCGATAATCTTGATCCCAAATATTTCTTTGATCTCGATCTCCTGATGTATTCACCATATTGGATCGATTATACAAAAAGAGATGTCCGGCATTTTAATTCCGATTTCAGGCATAAATTCCTTACAGAACCAGCCGAATTAAGCTATGCATGGCAGGGATATGACATTGCATATTATTTTTTAAGCGGACTTACTGTACACGGAAAAGATTTTATTTCACATCCCGAGATTCATAATCCTGATCTGCTTCAAACTGAATTTGACTTTAAACGAAAAACCATTAACGATGGATTCGAAAATCAGAAACTGTTTCTGATCAGATATACAAAGGATTACGAGATTTATCTGGTAAATCAAAACGGATCCTCACAAGAGTGATAAAAAAGTAAAACTGCGAAAGGGAAGAGTAATGTTAATAATAATTAACAATCGGGAATAATTACTTCCGGAACATTGTCTATACCATTGGAATAATGAAAGAATCGTACAAGCTTTCCGGCGACGATGAACTGGTTAAAGCTTCACTTAATGGCGATAAACTTGCATTCGGGGAGATTGTGAACCGATACCGGAAAATGGTTGCGCGCACAGTGAAAGGGATGCTTGGAGATTCAGTTTATGCGGAAGATATCGGACAGGAAGTATTTATTAATCTTTACAACGCTCTGTCCGGTTTCAGGTGGGAGGCAAAACTATCTACATATATACAGAGAATAGCAGTTAACCTTACCCTGAATGAGATAAAAAGAAGAAAGCGGTTCTTTTCAATGTTCTCCCATAAAGGGGGTGATGAAATGAGTGAATTTGAAATTGCAGACCCTGAAAATGAAGAAAAAAAGGAAGCTAAGGAAATTGTAAACAAAGCTTTGATGAGCCTTGATCCAAAGTTCCGGATTGTTGTGGCAATGAGACTATTGCAGGGTTATTCCACGAAGGAGACAGCTGAGATCCTTGAGCTCCCGCTTGGAACAGTCCTTTCAAGGCTCTCAAGGGCTCAGGAACAACTGAAAGAGAAACTTGAAAAACTATAATTAATATGAAACCTTCCGAAATTAGAAAGCTTATCATCGGATCCACGGAAGAAAAAACCGATGCTGGAGAGATTGCCAGGATACTCGAAGATGAAGGTGTTTCTTTCGATTTCAGAAAAGGATTCGCTGAAAAGGTTACCGACAGATTATTTGCTGCTGCATTGAAAGTAAACCCTGAAATGGAGTTTACAAAAAACCTGAATTATATTTTCTACAGGATCGCAATTACAGGAGTGGCTGCGATCATAGTGTTAATGATATCCATCTTCATAATGCAGGATTCCTTCTCATTTAATTCATTCCTGGGACTTGGTGACAGCTATGATGAAAGTATCGTTTCCCTTTTAACCGGTAATTAATCCCCTGAGAAACATGAAAGCAAAACTGATTCTACTTGTTATTGTAACCCTGGTGATCGGATTTATTCTGGGATGGCTGACATCAGCACAGATCCGGTTGCACAGGCTTCAGCCTGTAAGGTTATATTTTTCAGAAGATCGTTTCAGGGAAGGATTTTACAAGGCTATTCAGCCTGATGAGAAGCAGAAGGCTGAAATAGAGAATATCCTTGATAAATATGCCAGAGTGAACAGCGACTTTCAGGAAAATTTCAGAAAGGAGCTCGATTCAAATATGAAAGCCTTCCGGAAAGAGCTCGACTCGAAACTGACAAAGGAACAGCTGGCAAGATTAAAGGAGATTGATGACCGGCGCCAGGAGATGATCAGGCAAAGCAGAAGGGGCAGAGGTGATTCTACCTTTAACAGGAGAATGAGACCTGACGGACATAGAGAAGCGCATGAAGGAATGCCATTCCACGGTGGTATGCAAGGTACGCCTGCAGGACCACCGCCTCAAATGCCGCCGGATACCAGTATGCTACCCGATAATAAATAAAAGATAATCAAGCAGTATTGGAAGATCATCAGGATTTACACCCAGGGTTACAAGTAAATTCCTGTCCTCGGCAAAAACTGCCATGAATTTCTCTTTCGATAATTCACCGCTGACAATACTCTTCCTGTAGTAATCAATAGCTTCTCTTTTCCTGCCCCTGCATAAGGCCAGATGCCCCATATTGATGAGATCATGTGCATTGAGCTTGCCGGCTGATAACCGTTCATAGTATTTTTCAGAATCATCAAATCTGCCGAGGGCAAAATAACAATACGCTATCGGCCTCAGTATCTTAAGATTGCCGGGATCATTATATTCAATCCTGAAATAATGCTTCAGCGCCTGCTCATATTCCTTGAGATCAAGAAAACAATGAGCCGTCATTATCGCTGTATGCATATTATCCGGCTCCATTTTCCCCGCCTGGATGTAGTATTCAATTGCCTCTTCATTTTTCCCAAGCCGTCGCAGACATAATCCTATTTTCTTTATTGTCCATACTTTCCTGTTGATCAGTTCTGCCATCCTGTAGTATTTAAGAGCTTCCTCATAATCGGAACCCTGCTGACAGCAATAACCAATCTTCTCATACAATTCAGCATCGTCGGGTTTAACTTTTGCCTGCTTCAGGAATAATGAAAGGGCATCATCATAAAAATCCCTGCTGAAGAAATAATCGGCAAGCCCCGCTTCTGCTTCCGGTGCATTGCACGTCAGTCTGAAAAACTCTGAATTATAAATATCCAGCCTGCCTGTAAAAATGTCTTCAAATTCTTTTCGGTAGGGAGAAAGCTTGAAAAACCTGTAAATATCCTGCAGATATTGCGTGACATTCGTTCTGAATTTCCTGTTAGGATCAGTTGCAGAATCATCGTCATTCATTTGCTGTAATCCTTCGAGTTCCATGCGGAATACCTTAAGCATCATACTCTTTTGTGAAGCTGGTAAATACTTCAGGTTCAGGACTAGTGAATACTTATCAGAATTGCAGATGAACGGAGTCTGGTACATTGCATCAGCAAGTTCATTTGTACCTGGCCCGAGCACTTCATCCCGGAATATCTCATTTAAAACCTCATGATCGGGATAGAATGGAACAAACCAGTTCTGAAAATCCTTGAAAAAATCAAAATGCTTCAGGTTGGCGAAAGCAGACATATATACATCGGCTCCTTCCATCTGGAGCTTTGTCAGCTCCTCCATCGTTTTAAATATCTCCTCCGAATCGCTGAACATCTTTGACCAGTCGGGATTCTTTTCCTCATCTTTATCTTTTGGCAGAATATTATCCAGGTCCAGCTTCTCTTCAATTCTTGGTCTTAGCTTTGCTACCTGCGGCAAGATCTCATCATGAAGCTTTTTGCTGAGCTTTTCCGTCTCGCGCGATCTTATTGTTTGCAAAATAATAATCCGGCAATGCTCCCTGAAGGCCGGAACTTTCGACATTTTACTTATCCTTGTGCTTATTTCAGGGTACAGAAGGACTCTTCCGTTATAATAATGCAGATTCAGAATAAGTCCTGAAAGCGCCCTCTCTGCTACCTGCTCCTGCCCAGATTCATATATATCCATCAGGTGAAGCAGCTTCTCAGTCTGCCATGTCCTTAAGGCGCTTAATGTTATTGCCGTTGTAAAAATGCTTGACTCATACCATCTGAATTTACCGGAATTCAGGATGATATTTATAAGACTATCTTCAGCCTCCCCATAATAATCTGTCAGCCACAGATGATTAAAAATATTTCTGATCAGCTGCTTATGTTTCTTTGATATATCGGATTCAGGATCAGGATTGATCTCATTGCTCAG
This sequence comes from uncultured Rikenellaceae bacterium, assembly GCA_964557905.1. Taxonomy (GTDB): domain Bacteria; phylum Bacteroidota; class Bacteroidia; order Bacteroidales; family VadinHA17; genus LD21. Next base: position 4,943 of record CAZLCF010000074.1, read on the forward strand.
TTTAAGCCATTCATCCAGCTCTGATTTGAACATTAGGTCATCAACTGTCTCAACAATTGTTTTTCCGCTCAGTTTCTGCTCTTTTTCTGTCTGTTGCTTGATCCAGTAGGTATTCCATCCTGAAATATGTGACAATATGTCCTGTCTTACCTTGTCGGACAGTTCCAGAATTGACTGGATAAGTTTAAGATATACCTTGTTGCGTTCAGGATCGTTTATGCCTTCTATGGTATAAGAGAGCATATTCCTGTAAGTCATGACCAGGTTTTCATATTCATCCCGAAGGTCGCCGGATGATACTCCTGTCATCATATCTGCCAATAGATCAAGACTTTGCTTTATTCTCTTTTCCGATATAAAAGTACAAAGCTGCTTATGCTGTTGTATAGTTTTTTTAATATCCATAAAATATTCTCCCGGAATAAAACAAATATCTTATGATTTTTGTTAAAACCATATCTGCAACAATCAGGCCGTAACAATTAACGGTAATTTGTATGAAAGGATGTCTGAAACATTGCATACTTTTAGAGATCACTTATTTCATATAATTGAAAGAAAGGAAAGATATCAAAAATTGGTTGCCGGCCAGCAGGAAAGATCTGGAAATACTTGGATGGGATGAGGTAGATGTCATTATTTTCAGCGGCGATGCATATGTTGATCACCCTTCTTTCGGTTCCGCTGTAATAGCCAGGGTAATTGAGGACGAAGGATTCAGGGTAGCCATTGTTCCCCAGCCAAACTGGAAGGATGATTTAAGGGATTTCCATAAGATGGGAAAGCCTAAGTACTTTTTCGGTGTCACGGCAGGCAACATGGATTCGATGGTGAACCATTACACAGCAGCACGCCGGTTGCGTTCAGATGATGCCTATACTCCCGGCGGAAAAGCCGGATTCAGGCCTGATTACCCGACAATTGTATATACCAGGATCCTGAAAGAATTATACCCTGATGTGCCTGTAATTATCGGGGGCATTGAAGCATCAATGCGCAGGCTTGCTCATTACGATTACTGGAAAGACAAACTTGAACCTTCAATCCTGGTAAGCAGCGGAGCGAACATGCTGATATATGGAATGGGAGAGAAGCCGGTTCGTGAAATTATAAGGCTTTTAAGCAAAGGAGTTCCGTTTGCTTCACTCAAAACAGTGGATCAAACAGGAATAATTATTGGTAAGAATGAATCATTGCCGAAGAAGAAATCATGGAAAGATATTACGCTTCATTCATTTGAAAAGTGCCTGGCTGATAAAAAGCTATTTGCTGAGAACTTTGTGATTTTTGAGAAGGAGTCAAATAAGATTGAATCTGCAAGACTTATAGAACCTTCCGGAGATTTTTGCGTAATCATTAATCCTCCTTATGCCGCCGTGGAAGAATATGAAGCGGACCGTTCCTTTGATCTTCCTTATACTTATGAACCACATCCAAAGTATTCCGGGAAGGATCCTATCCCTGCCTGGGAAATGATAAAATTCTCCGTCAATATACACAGAGGCTGTTTCGGAGGCTGCAGCTTCTGCGCAATAGCCGCTCACCAGGGGAAACAAATTATCAGCCGGTCAGAAAACTCAATACTGAAAGAAATTGAAAAGATATCACAGATGCCTGATTTCAAAGGTTACCTGTCAGATCTTGGCGGACCAACAGCCAACATGTACCGGATGAAAGGAAAGGATATGGATATCTGCCGTAAGTGTTCAAGACCGTCATGTATCTGGCCATCTGTTTGTTCAAATCTCGATACGGATCACAGAAGACTGACAGATCTGTATAAAAAGGTGAACAGGATGGATGGAATAAAAAAAGCCTTTATAGGCAGCGGCATCAGGTATGATCTGTTATTCCCTGAATGGAACAGTGATGCCGGAAAGGCTGAGAATGAATATCTAGATGAGCTCATTACAAATCATGTTTCCGGCAGGTTAAAGGTTGCACCTGAACATACAAATCCCAAAGTCCTGAAGCAAATGAGGAAACCCCCGTTTGAATTATTCAGGAAACTGAAAAAACGGTTCGATACAATAACTGAAAGAAAAGGTTTGAAATATGAGCTCATGCCATATTTTATCTCGTCGCATCCCGGCTGTACCGACAAGGATATGAAAGAACTGACCGATGAAGTCAGGAACCTCGGTATCAGGCCTGAACAGGTTCAGGATTTTACCCCGACTCCAATGACACTTTCGACATTGATATATTATACTGGTTTTGATCCATATACAGGAAAGCAGGTATTTGTGGCAAGAAATCCGGAAGAGAAGAAACGTCAGAAGGAATTCTTTTTCTGGTACAAGAAAGGCGACCAGCTACCGGCATCCGGCAACCGGAAAAATAAAACCGGAGCTGAGCAGCCCCGGTTTCGTCATTAAAAATTAAATCTGTGTTTTCTTATTCGTATTCCTTTATGATATTTCTTACATCATCGGGAGCCACCCGTCCATAAGTCTTATTACCCACCATTACCACCGGTGCAAGGCCGCAGGCTCCGACGCATCTCAAACTTGAAAGAGAAAACTTACCATCAGGTGAGGTTTGCCCGACCTGCAAGTCAAGTTCCTTTTTGAACTCATCAAGCACCTTCTCGGCGCCACGAACATAACAGGCGGTTCCCATGCAAATACTGACGGGATTTTTCCCTTTGGGCGTCATTGTAAAAAATGAGTAAAAAGTTACAACCCCGTAGATTTTTGCCACGGGTACAACAAGCTCATTGGAAATGACTTCCTGTACTTCAGCAGGAAGATACCCGAATTGCTCCTGGCACTTGTGCAGTACATTAATGAGCTCCTGGGGATCATTGTTGAAAGATGCGCAGATCTCTTTGATCTTATTCACATCTTCCTGTTTCAGTTCTATCTTAATACTTGACATAGCATTGAATTTTATATGATACCAACTGGTAACTTATTGTTTTACAATGATTTTCTTCTTTTTATCAAAATACCTGGTATGAAGCAGATGGTGAGCTTTTTCACTGTTAGGTTTACCAAGGAATTCTTCATACAGCTTAATTATGAACGGATTCTCATGAGACTTTCTCAGAGGCTTCTTCTTGTCTTCAGTATAGATCGCTGCAGCTCTGGCTTTGATAATCTCTGAATTTCCATGGTGCAGAGGTTGTCCTCCGCCGCCGATGCAACCGCCGGGACAAGCCATAACTTCTATAGCGTGGAACAGCGATTTGCCTGATCTGACATCATCGAGGAGCTTCCGTGCATTTCCCAGACCATGTGCAATACCTATATTTATTGGAAGCCCGTCGAAATCAATTGTTGCAGAACGCACACCTTCCAGCCCTCTTAGTTCAGTGAAATCAAGTCTTGGCAGTTTTTTCCCTGTATGTATTTCGTATGCTGTGCGAACTGCGGCTTCAATAACACCCCCGGTTGCACCGAAAATGACTCCGGCACCTGTCGATTCACCCAGCGGAGCATCAAAGTCACCCTCCTCAAGGTTATTAAGATCTATATTTGCCTGTTTTATAAAAGCGGCAAGCTCACGCGTTGATATTGAGAAATCAACATCCCTGTTCCCGTCAACCGAGAACTCTTCTCTCTGGCATTCATATTTCTTTGCCAGGCAGGGCATAATTGAAACAACCACAAGGTCTTTCCTGTTTACCTTTATTTTATCGGCAAAGTATGTTTTAGCTATCGCCCCGAACATCTGCTGAGGTGATTTTGAAGTTGACGGAACATCCTTAAGATCGGGAAAATACTCCTCAAAGAAATTCACCCAACCGGGACAGCAGGAGGTAAGGATGGGCAACCTGGCGGTTTTATCACCATTTAAGTGCCTGGTCAGCCTGCCAAGAAGCTCGGTGCCTTCTTCCATTATTGTAAGGTCTGCTGCAAAGTCGGTATCAAAAACGTAGTCAAATCCCAGAGCTCTTAATGCCGTTACCATTTTCCCTGTTACAAGGGTGCCCGGTTCCATACCGAACAGCTCACCCAGAGCCGCACGTACTGCCGGAGCAGTCTGAACAATAACAGTCTTTGAAGGATCAGCCAGTGCCCGCAATACATCCGGAGTATTATCAACCTCGGTAAGGGCGCCTGTCGGGCAAACAGCAACACACTGTCCGCAATAGGTACATGTTGAATGTTCAAGGTTTTGCTCGAATGCAGGGGCCACGGTAGCCATAAAGCCTCTGTTGACCGCTGATAATGCTCCCACTGTCTGGACAGTGTTGCACATCATTTCGCAGCGGCGGCAAAGGATACATTTATCCTGGTTCCTAATGATTGAAGGAGAGGTATCTTTCTTATATGTCGACATTGCTGCTATTTCCTGTCCGGGTATCTCCCTGATTCCCAGCTGATGAGCCATTGACTGAAGCTCGCAGTTACCTGATTTCGGGCATATAAGGCAATCTTTCGGATGATCTGAAAGGATAAACTCCATAACGGTCCGGCGGGCATTAAGAACCCTGGTAGTATGAGTCTTGACCACCATGCCCTCTTCACATTTTGTTGCACATGACGGAGCAAGGTTGCGCCTGCCCTGTACTTCAACAACACAGATGCGGCATCCTGCGGGATTATTTTCAATATTCAGATCGTGCAGCTCCATATAACACAGAACCGGTATTTCAATTCCAAGCTGTTTTGCTGCTTTATTTATTGTAGTGTCTTTTGGCACCTCAACCTGCTTATTATCTATTGTAAGTTTGATTGTTTCCATTTCCTGCACTTATTAAATTACTGAATGATAATTGCGTCAAACTTGCATTTTTCCATACATGCGCCGCATTTAATACATATATCCGGATTGATAACATGAGGTTCTTTGCGTTCGCCGGTTATCGCACCGACGGGACAAACTCTTGCGCATGCCGTACAGCCAACGCAATTGGCAGAGATGATAAAATATTCCATCAGATCCTTGCACTGACCTGCAGGACACTTTTTAATTGTCACATGTGCCTCATACTCATCCCTGAAGTTGTTGAGAGTCGAGAGTACCGGATTCGGGGAGCTCTGGCCGAGACCGCAAAGCGATGTATCCTTGATGACAAGGCTCATATTCTTTAAACGATCAAGATCGGCAGGAATGCCTTTTCCTTTGGTTATATGGTCGAGAAGCTCATGCAGACGTTTATTTCCGATACGGCACGGTGCACATTTTCCGCATGACTCCTCAACTGTGAAATTGAGGAAGAATTTGGCCACCGACACCATGCAGTCGTCTTCGTCCATGACGATCAGTCCTCCTGATCCCATCATTGAGCCTGCAGCGATCAGATTATCAAAATCTATTGGTATGTCAAGGTGTTTCTCCGTCAGACATCCGCCCGAAGGTCCTCCTGTCTGTGCGGCCTTGAATTTTTTCCCTTTTCTTATTCCACCGCCGATCTCGTAGATCACTTCACGAAGGGTGATTCCCATAGGCACCTCTATCAGACCTACATTATTGATTTTTCCTGCAAGTGCGAAGACTTTTGTTCCCTTCGATTTTTCCGACCCGATACTTGCAAACCATGCAGCTCCTTTAAGGATGATGGGTGAGATGCATGCAAATGTCTCAACATTATTTACGTTGGTTGGTTTTCCCCTGAATCCTGATTCGGCAGGGAAAGGTGGTTTCACAGTTGGTTCACCGCGCAGACCTTCCATTGAATGAATGAGAGCAGTCTCCTCTCCGCAGACAAATGCCCCGGCACCATACCTGATCTCGATGTCAAAATCGAATCCGGTTCCCATGATATTTTTACCCAGCAATCCATATTCCCTGGCTTGTTGTATTGCCGTCTTAAGCCGGGCAACTGCCAGCGGATATTCAGCACGGATGTAAATAAGACCTTTATGAGCTTCAATACTGTAGCCGCATATAGCCATTGCTTCAAGTACTGCATGAGGATCTGCCTCGAGTACTGATCTGTCCATGAACGCACCGGGGTCTCCCTCATCAGCATTGCAGACAACATATTTTTCATCAGACTTATTCTTATAGGCTATTTCCCATTTGAGCCCTGTCGGGAAGCCTCCGCCGCCCCTCCCACGCAGCCCTGAGTCTTTTATGATCTTTATCACATCCAGGGGTTTCATCTCTGTAAGCACCTTGCCAAGAGCCTCATAGGCCTCATGTGCAATAGCTTCTTCAATATTCTCAGGATCAATTATTCCACAATTTCTCAGCACTATCCTGATTTGTTTCTTTTGTGAAGCAAGTTCACTTTCAGTAGCAAGTGTTTTTTTCGTTAAGGGATCAGTGAAAAGAAGCCTTTCCACCTTACGTCCCTTTATAATATGCTCGCTGACTATATCTCTTGCATCATCGGGCTTAACCCGAGTATAGATCACATCACCGGGTGTGATCTTTACTATTGGGCCAAGCTTGCACAGACCAAAGCAGCCGGATTTGACAACATGAATATCATTCTCAAGAGCATTGGCTTCAAGCTCAAGCTTCAGATTATCGATTAAAAATTCGCTCTGGTTGCCACTGCAGCTTGTTCCTCCACATACAATTATTTGCATTTTCTTTTTTGCCATGGTTGAACCTCCCTGAATATTTTATTTGATAACCTGATAATTGGCAGGAAGAATCCCGTCAACATGCTCCCCGTTCTTTATATACTTTTCAATGATCTCATCAGCTTTAAGCTTATCGACATTTCCAAAGACTAAAGGAGCTTCGCCGGGAAGGCTTACCTCGATGGTGGGTTCCGCGAAACTGTAACCCATGTCACCTGTACTGACTACCGCAGCGTCAATATTTCTCTTTTCAAGCTCCAGCTTGAAAAAATCATAAATCAATTTTGCGCCGGATGCCTGTCCGCTTGTTCCCATGTGGACTCTGACACGTGTTTTTTCTTTCTTGTTCATCCTTTCCAGGATCTCAGCTTTTCTTTTCTTAAGTTCGGCCGGTGATTTAATCGTTTTCATATTTACTTGATTTACAAGCACATAA
>CAZLCF010000075.1:0-11815 GCA_964557905.1 uncultured Rikenellaceae bacterium
CGGTGAATTCATCAAAGGTGATATCACTTTTAACGGAAAGGTATTCCGTGACAAGACTTTCAGGTACGATATATATAATGATGAAATTGTACTATGGGTAAATCCTTCGACGATCATTATCCTGAATAAGGAAATGGTTGATGAGTTTACCATAAATTACCCGAATAATAAATATCACGTAATAAACATGGGGGATGACAGTACAAGAGTTCTGAAGGGATATGTAAATGCATACTATGAAGGTCCGACAGCCCTTTATGTAAAATACAGGAAGGAAATTGAAATACTTGCTGTTGACAACAAGTACGATCTTTTCGTTCAACTCCATAGGATGTATATAAGGAAAAATGATGAAGTGATCCAGATTTCCGGAAAGAGAGAATTGTATAAGCTCCTGGCTGATAAAAAAGCTGAACTGAAGGATTTTGTCAAGCAGAGCAGACTCAGAGTAACAAAAACTGAACCGCAGAGTTTTATTCCCTTGTTACAATACTATGATAGCCTTAAACAATGAGGCTGAGGCTATATGAAAGCAAAAAACCTGATATTTGTTTTATTAATCGCAATTTCTCCACTTGCAAGAGCGCAGGAGAAATTTCTGGTTAACTGGGATTATAAAGGCCTCAGTTTTAGTGAGTTTGTTGCCAGGTGTGAAAAGGACTTCCCCGTCAGGTTTTTTTATAATGAAGAGTGGATCAGAGATTTAAAGCTGGGTGATTATGAAGGGAACCTTACATTAACTGACATACTCGACAGCCTTTTCCTAGGGAAAACAATGTTTTATTATGCCGATGATTCACGGAATATCGTGATAACAAAAGGTTTTGCAATTAAGAGATCAGAAAAAGCTAGTGAGGAACATGGGAAATATATACCTGGAAATGATTATGAGGGACCGGTCGAAGAGAGCCAGTCAACCGGTAATCTGGTTGTTGACATTGGAAATCCTGCTGACAGGAATAAACCGGGGAATGTTATTATAACGGGTTATATTTCCAACATTGATACACGGGAAGCCATTGCCGGAGCAACAGTTCATGTTCCAAAGCTTTCTATCGGTACAATTTCCAATGAATATGGATTCTATACCTTGACCATTCCAAGGGGGAGCTATTCTGTACGTTTCTCGTTCATCGGGATGAAAGAACGGGTGGTTGATATTAACTTTTATGGTCCTGGCGAGCTTAATATTGAGATGAGAAGCACTCTGGTCCCGTTAAAGGAAACTGTGATCTCGGCAGACAAGAATGTTACACTTCAGCGTTTTGAAGTCGGAGTCGAAAGGATCAATATTACCTCATTCCGCCTCATGCCTACATCCCTGGGTGAATCAGATATCATAAAAAGCATCCTTCTTATCCCGGGAGTTCAGTCAGTGGGCGAGGGATCAGCAGGATTCAATGTACGCGGAGGATCGGCAGATCAGAATCTGATACTCCTTTATGGCGCTCCTGTATATAATTCATCACATTTCTTTGGTTTCTTCTCAGCAGTCAATTCTGATATAATAAAGGATGTTACCCTTTACAAGGGTGGCATACCGAGCAGATACGGAGGGCGGTTATCATCTGTCCTTGATATCATTCCGCGGGAGGGTAGCAGAAGAGAATTTATAGGTAATGCAGGAATAAGTCCAATAACCACTCATGTGGTAGTGGAAGGACCTATAAAAAAAGATACAATCTCATATATCCTGGCCGGCAGGACAACCTATTCAAACTGGATCTTAGGGCTGATTGAGAATCCTGCATTAAGAAACAGCAGGGCATCATTTTATGATTTTAATGCCAGGGTAGCATACGATATAAACAAAAAAAACAAGGTTGATCTTTCAGCCTATCACAGTCATGACGGATTCAGGTTTAATTCTGATACAACCTATAAGTATGAAAATAATATTGTTACTCTGCGGTGGCGTCATTTTTTCAGCAGCAGATTTTTTGCGGGCATGAGTCTGAATAACAGTTCCTACGAATATGATATTTCAAGTGAGAGGGTTCCGCAGGAAGCATTTGTATTATCTCACAAAATAAACAGCACAAATCTGAAAGCAGATTTTAACTGGTACCCGGGGAGCAGGAATGAAGTAAATTTCGGAATTGATCTCAACAGGTATGAGGTGCTGCCGGGAAGCTTCAAACCATTGGGCGACTCTTCAATTGTCCAGCCTGATATTATTTCCCGGCAAAGGGCAATTGAGCCGGCTTTGTATATTGAGGATAAATATATTGTAACTGATTACCTGTCAGTGAATGCCGGGTTGAGATTATCATCTTACTTTGCCTTTGGTCCCCAGAGGATTCTGATATATGATCCAGCTTATACTAAAAATGTTTAGTCTGTAACAGATACGTTAAACTACGGTAAATTAGATAATTATAAGACATATGCAGGACCGGAATTCAGGTTATCGGCTAATTTAAGGCTTAATGACAACAGCTCCTTTAAGGTAAATTATAACCGTACAAGACAGTACCTCCACCTTCTATCAAACACAATCTCTATTTCGCCAAGCGACACCTGGAAGCTGAGCGATTATCACCTTAAGCCGCAGATTGGCGATCAGTTCGCAGCCGGGTATTACAGGATGCTGAATAAGAATAAGATAGAGGCTTCGGCTGAAATATATTATAAGAAAATTGAAAACCTGGTTGATTTCAAGGGTGGCACCGATCTTATCATGAACACTTATATTGAAAGAGATCTTGTAAATGTAGTTGGGAAAGCTTATGGTATGGAACTCCTTTTAAAAAAGCCGGAAGGACGTTTACGCTGGAGCATTGGTTATACTTATTCACGTACACTGATCAGGAGCACTGGCAGTTTCAGTGAAGAAAGAATCAATTCAGGGAAATGGTTCCCTGCCAATTTTGATAAACCGCACGATCTGATCATGACACTGAATTACCTTTATTCCCGCCGCATAAGCTTATCAGCAAATTATACCTACAGTTCAGGACGTCCTGTAACTTATCCTGTTGCATCATATAAAATCGGGGATATTGTACTGTCTCACTTTTCTGACAGAAATAAATACAGAATACCATATTATTCAAGGCTTGACCTTTCATTGACAGTAAGCGGAAACCTGAAATCCAAAAAAATAGCTCATCCGCACTGGATATTCTCCCTGTACAATGCTTTGGGACGCGAGAATGTTTATTCGATATATTTCAGGAATGAAAAGAATATGGTAAAAGGATATATGTTATCTGTTTTTGGCAGGCCGATTCCTTCAGTGTCATTTAACTTCGATTTCTAGTTTTGTATGAAAAGTAAATATCTGATCATATTAATTATTTCACTTTCGCTTATAGCCGGATGCATCACGCAATTCATACCTGATACTGATGAGGCTACAAACATCCTAGTAGTTGAAGGAATGATCACAGATAAGTATAGGACCAATAAGATCAGAATATCGAGATCACTCCCCATCGGCAAATTAATATCTCCAAAACCGTTGAAGGGTTGCCAGGTTACTATTACTGATGAAAATAATATTGTATATGATCTGAAAGAATACCCTGTCGGAACATATTGTACAGATTCCACAAAATTTTGCGGACATGTTGGCGGTAAATATATTTTGAAAATTGTTACAGACAATCTTATTTACGTTTCATCATCCATGGAAATGCTTCCGGTCCCTCCGATTGACTCGCTTTTTTATGAAAAGGAAGTGATCATTGAATCCAATGAATTTGGCAATACAGAGGAAGGATGCCAGATATATCTAAGTACTTATGATCCGGAGCGTAAGTGCCTGTTTTACAGGTGGGATTTCGCAGAGACATGGGAATTTTGGCTTCCATTTGCTGTTCCAAACTACCAGTGTTGGATTACAAAACCCTCTGAACAGATCTACATTAGAAACACGAGCATTTATGACCAGGCACGTGTAACAAACTATCCTCTTCTTTTTATTTCAAATGCGACCGACAGACTAAAGGAAAAATACAGTATCCTTGTTAACCAGTATTCATTGAGCCAGGATGAATATAGTTACTGGGAGAAACTTCAGAATATCTCAGGAAATGTCGGAGGCCTTTATGATGTGACTCCTATGGCTATCCCAAGCAATATTCGTTGCCTGAATAATCCTGATGAAATTATTCTTGGATATTTCAGTGTATCATCAATATCTCAGAAAAGACTTTTTATTAAGGAAAGGTTCCTTGGTATGCCGAACCTTTATTCTCAGTGTCCGGGTGATACTATCTATGGTGGACCGTATGTCCATATTGCAGGTCTTAATTCATATGTATGGGTCATCGAGGATCAGTCATTTTCTTTATCGAATCCATTCAGGGTTGTTACCTATAGCAAAGAATGCGCTGATTGTACAACAAGAGGCACTACAGCCAGACCTTCTTTTTGGGGTGAACAATATTGATTTAAATTTTCCATGAAAAGCAAGTACCTGATTATATTACTTATCGCTCTGTCACTTATAGTTGGATGCATTACTGAGTTTATACCTGAAATTGATGAAAAAACTGACATGCTTGTAGTTGAAGGAATGATAACAGATCAGAACAGGACGAACAAGATCAAAGTATCCAGGTCACTCCCGGTGGGAAAGGCAATTGTCTCTGTACCGGTGAAGGGATGTGAAGTCACGATAACGGATGAATGCGATGCTATCTATAGTTTGAAAGAAGTGACTGCCGGAACTTATATTACCGATTCAACTAAATTTCGCGGGCGTGTCGGCAATAAGTATACTTTAACAATCATTAAAGGCAATCTTACCTATATCTCAACACCAACGGAGATGATGCCGGTTCCCCCAATTGATTCTCTATTTTATGAAAAGGAAGTGATAGTTGAATCTAATGAGTGGGGCAAACCAGAGGAAGGGTGCCGGATTTATCTCAATGCTTACGATCAATCGCATAAATGCTTTTTTTACAGGTGGAATTTCACAGAGACATGGGAATTTCATCTTCATTTTGAGGGAGTAAACCTGGGAGCAAACCAATGTTGCTGGATTACACAAAAATCCGGTAAGATCATAATTAAAAACACTAGCGTATATAACCAGCCCGGAATCACCAGATTCCCGATAAACTTCGTTTCTAATAATACCGACAGGTTGTCTGTAAAATACAGCTTGCTGGTTAACCAGTATTCTTTGAATGAAGATGAATTCAACTACTGGGAAGAACTTCAGAATGTATCAGAAAATGTCGGAGGACTTTATGATATAACTCCGATGGCTATTCCAAGTAACATTCACAACATCGATGATCCGAACGAAACTGTTCTGGGGTATTTCAGTGTATCAGCTGTTTCACAGAAAAGGATCTTCATTAAGGATAAATTTTTGGGGCTCCCGCTTCTTTATATGTATTGTCCCACAGATACTGTATGGGGAGAAGGCGATATTGAGGGCCTTAATGAAACTGTATGGATACTTGAGGATTACCCTCTTCCCGACCTTTATACCGGGGATTATTATATTCACTGGCGGGTAATAACAATTTATAAGGAGTGTGCAGATTGTACAACCAGAGGAACTCTTGTCAAGCCGTCTTATTGGGATCAAGAAACTTTATTTTAAAACTGATTGATGATAAAATATCTTAAACTGATCGTTTCTTCCCTTATCCTGTTTTTCTTAATGGCAGATTGCCAGCTTATTGCACAGATCAGAACGGGCGGGGAAATAAGGACGTTATTTGAAGAGTACTGCAGAAATATCCCATGGGAAGAGATATTTGTTCACACCGACCGTGATATTTACGTTGCTGGTGAAGAGATGTGGTTTAATTCCTATCTATTCGACAAACAAACCGGGAAACCATCCTCAAGAAGTAATGTTGCATATTTCGAACTGTTGAATCCTGATAATGTCCCTGTTGTTCAGAAACGTCTTTTGATACGTGGAGGGATCTGTCCGGGAAACGCCCATATTCCTGATACACTCACCTCCGGTACATATACCTTCAGAATATATACAAACTGGATGAAAAATTTCCTCCCGGGTGACGCTTTCATGAAGAGTATAATTATTACCAATCCCTTCAGGAACGGCGGTTTCAAAAGGAAGATAATTTATGAAGAACATCTCCCGGCAAAATTAAATATCGGGTTCTATCCGGAAGGTGGCAAATTATTGAATGGAGTTCCCGGAAAGATAGCTGTCAAAGCGTCAGATGAATATCAGAGAGGAGTGGCCTTTAATGCTATTGTCAGAAACAGCAGGGGAGATTCAGTTGCATCTTTTTCAACTGACATATACGGATTAGCATCATTTGATTTGACACCGGTCAACGGAAACAGCTATTATGTTCTTCATGCCGGGACTGTTACTTATCTTCCCCTGGCATCTGATGAAGGCTGTTCCCTGAGAGCAGACTATCTCGGGAAAGACCTGGTAACCATTAGCTTATCAGAAACCGGAAGTCTATATTCATCAGACAATCAGGTTTATTCACTTCTTATTCAGGCACATGGGAACATAAGTTATTTTGAGAGTTTCAGGATACCCGGCAACAGTAAAACGATCATTTTATCAAGATCAAGGCTTTCTCCGGGGATCAATCATATAACATTATTTAACCAAAATCAGATTCCTTTATGCGAAAGGCTTATTTTCATCAGCTTTAAAAATACTTCTGAAGAACCTGATCTTGAAGTGTCTGAACATTACCATAGAAGAGAGAAAGTGACAATGAATCTTGATTTGGGAACAGCCAGTGAAGAGTCCATATTGAAATCTAATCTTAGTATTTCAGTAACCCCTCTGGCATTTGAACTGAATTATCCTGAAATTGACGATTATCTTATATTCGGAACTGAATTTGGCTATCTGCCATGGAATGGAAATGATAAACAGGCTGGTGAGGTTAGTGAAAAAGATTATGATAATTTTCTGATAAGTGCAAAGAGCCGGTGGATCTCCTGGAATGAAGTCTTTTCAGATAATAAAACTCCCCCGGATTTCAGGATGGAAGAAGATGCACATTTTCTTTCGGGATCAATAATTGACCGGGATACACCGGTTTCAGATAAGGAAAAAATGCTGTCCCTTTCAATACCGGGAAAGGTGGCTTCCTTTTACTATGCTAAGGCAAACAGCACCGGACATTTTGATTTCATGCTGCCTGTTGATCAGATGCAGAGAAATCTTATAATCCAGCCGGGATATGAGGACGAAAATACATCTATTGAGATTCAGCCATCATATTCCTGGAAAACACCTGCATATGTAAGTTATAATGATTCTGTGACAACCAGCATGTCTGTCGCATTCTCCGATCTTAGCTCACGCTATCAGGTGAACAGGATTTTTGAAACCAATGTAAACCAGGAAGTTCACCCTGATCAATTGGATAGTCGGCCGGAAAAACGTTTTTATGGCAAGCCTGAAATAGAAATTATAATGGATGATTTCATCAAACTCCCTGTGATGCAGGAGGTCTTTTTTGAACTTGCCCCCGGTGTAAGGTTAAGAGAAAGAAAATCGGGTTATGAAATGAAGATAGTAAATCCTTTTTCGGGAGAATATTATGATGATCCCCCAACAGTAATGATTGATGGCGTCGTAATAAATGAACTGACAACTCTGGCTAACCTTGATCCGGAATTTGTCGAAAAGATTGACGTGGTGAAAACAACTTATCTTACTAACGAATTTTTACATCATGGAATAGTCCATGTTATCACAAGATCCGGGAAATTCACTAATCTGTCATTGCCTGACTATGCTGTTAAGCTGCCATACAGGGTCACTGAACCTGTACCACTATTCTCCTCTCCTGATTATTCAGATCCTGAAAGAAAACAAAGCAGGATACCCGATTTCAGAAATACTCTTTACTGGAATCCTTCAGTGAAACCTGATAAAGAAGGTAAAATATCTTTGGATTTCTGGGTCTCTGACGTGGCCGGTGATTATATTATTGAAATCCAGGGAATCACGGGACTTGGTGAAAAAGTATCCTTAAAGAAGAAAATAAGGATCGATTAAAGAATTCCTTTCAGGTTCCGGCATAAACCAACAGAGACAATCCAGCCAGGTATGCCAGGAACATGAATATAATCAGGATATTAACTTCTTTTGATGCTCCCCTGAACTCTTTCCAGATAAAGACACCCCATAGTGCTGCAATCAATGTCGCACCCTGCCCCAGCCCATAAGAAATTGCAAATCCTGCCTTCCCCGATGCAATAATGCTCATCGACATCCCGATACTCCAGATTATACCTCCGAGAATTCCGGTAAAGTGTACTACAGAGCTTCCTTTTGTATAATCCCTGAAGGAAAGAGGCTCTCCCTCAACCGGTTTTTTCATCAGGATATAATTAAAAAGGAAGTTGCTTATTACCACTCCCAGTGCAAAGAAAAATACAGCACTGTACGGAGTCAGCATTCCTGGTTCTGGCGATACAAAATCGGTTGCCATTGAGCTTGCCACAAACCTGTAGAAAAGCGACATCAGGACACCTGCCAGGACTGAGAGAATTATTCCTTTTTTAGAGACTTTCTGCTGTAAAGCGCTGTGCTTCTTATAAGCAATTGCATCTATTATTATTGCTGCTACTACAAGTGCAACCCCGGCGAACAGTATTACAGGATTGCCCTTCGGGGCAAAAATATAATTTATAATAACCCCAAGAGCAAGAGCTATTCCGACTCCGACTGGAAAGGCTACTGCCATGCCGGCTATCGCCATTGCCGCAACCAGCAGGATATTCGATGCATTAAATATCACGCCACCGATAAAAGAATTCAGTATATTCTTTGCATCGGCCTGTGCTATATCTGAGATGAAGCTGCGACCATTCTCCCCGAAGCTCCCCAGTGTAAAACCAAGAATGAGAGAGAAGAGGAGTATGCCGGTCACATAATCCCAGTAGAAGAGTTCAAAACGCCATGATTTGCCGGCAAGCTTCTGGGTGTTGCCCCATGAGCCCCAGCATAGCATGGTTATTATGCAGAGAATGACTGCCAGTGAGTAAGATTGAGGTATAAACATATTTTTAATGTTTGGAGTAAGCTAAAATATCGCGGTCAGGATTAATTGTTCAGAGTTCAAAGTTCAGAATTTAGATATGTTGCTGGATGTTTTATAATTGAGACTGCAGGTTTATCAGAATAAATTACAGCTTCATTTACATGTACATCGATATATTTATCCGGATTAAGCCATATTATTCTTAGCACATGTTCTTTTAAAGGAAGCTGATATTTCCAGAATAATTCAGTTTTCCTTACCAGGTAGTTTACCGGAACAGATATTGTTTCGACCAGTGCACTATCAATATAAACTTCGGCCTTTATCACCTGATTTCTGTCTGCATTGATATTGTCCCTGAAAAATGGACTGCCTTCCAGAACAATACCATTACCTTCAAATGTGAAATATACACTATCTGAGAAATTTGCATTGATCACTTTTCTTTCGATAGGATAATGTCCTGCAAAGTTCTTTTCAAATTCCACAGGGGATATTTTTTGTAATTTGATTGTTATTTCAATTTCAGAAACTTTACCTCCATTCCTTTTAATCATTTTAATTGCCTGATCATAACCCATTTTGCAGGCTTTGTTAATTGATATTTCTGTATATGCAAAATTCATATCCCTGACCTCTTCAAGGCTTGTTTTCCAGAAAGCAGGGATTTTTTCATACCCTTTTATTGTGCCGAGTATACCACCTGCTGTTGCCGGATTACAATCAGAATCCTGTCCGCAACGTGTAGCAATATCAATTGTCTTATTAAAATCACCTTTGCCGTAAAGTAGTCCAATAACTACATAGGCGCAGTTTACCTTCGCATCAATATTGTAAGAATAGAAAACACCTTCCGGGCATCCGACATCCTCCGTCCATTTCTTTTCAACCTCAAACCAGGTTTGCTTCCAGTCATCCGGATATTTATTGTACCAGCCGATGACATCTGAAATGCATTTATAAAAATCACTGCTGTCGGGAATGCTCTTTAAAGCTTCGGTAACAATGTAATTTATGTCATCAGAAATAAAACTGAGCGAATACATTGCTGCTATATATACGCCTCCATACCAGCCATCACCGGAATTCATTATGTGTCCTATTTTATCACAAACCTCAGAAGCTGTATTGGGCATTCCTGGAGACATCAATCCTGCGAAATCAGCCTCAATCTGAAAATCGATGCAATCGGCATGCGGATTATTCAGCCAGTGGCCAGAAGCAGGCGGTTTTATACCATTTAATATATTGTATCGGGCAACCTGGTTTGCGTGCCACAATTCGAATTTCGCATTAGCAAATGCATGGGCAAAAGAATCAGCTGGTGCATCAGAACCGTATTTATCGAAAACACTGACAAAGCTAAGGTCCATGTAAACATCATCGTAGAGTCCGGGATTGTTCTCAAAATTCCGTTTAATATAGTGGTCATTCCAGGGAATTGGCTGGTAATCCTGGATCATTGTTCCCTTGAAATTGAACTCGGTTGGTCCTCCGTATGTGCAGCCAATAGTTTGTCCTGCCCAGCCGCCGGCAATTTTATCCTTCAGAACTTCAGGTTTGATTGTATAGAATTCATTCGAAGTATTCTTGCAGGAAAAAACGAATACAATTGTTATAAATGTAAAAATTGAAAAAGAAGTTTTTTTCATATTTTATTTTCTTATCGGGATATGCATCATCCTGTCCTCAATGAATCTGGCCATTTCCGGCACCGGCATTTTCTGCACAACGTATAAATGGCTTCCTTCCGGGTCATCTTCCCACGAATTGCTACCGTCAATATTGACAATGATCTTCCCTCTCTTCGTATCGAAAAATCCTTCTGTACCATAAACTCCAATCAGTACTGCGGTTTCATCCCAGCTCATACGTCCATATTTGTCCTCTTCAGATAAGGGGATACTTATTCTGAATACATCTTTTACAGGGCTGTTCATAACAGGAGACCGGATCAGCCGAAGCCCTGTTCTTATTTCCCATCCTATTTCAAAACCAGTGAAAATTATATCTCCCGGCCAGTTGTCATAAACATATTTCGACGAAACTGGATCAACGAAAATATTAAATTCCCGGCCTTCGGGGAAGCGCCCGGCCATTGAAACGAGTATCTTCACCTTTTTTGATACAAGGTCCCTGCCAGTAAGCGGGCTGTGATCATCAGGAGTTGATTTAAGAAGATTGCCAAGATTTGTCAGAAATCCCACAGTAACAATTGTTACACTCTTATCAGGTTGTCCGCTGAGGATTTTCCTGTAAATGGAAACGGCATCAGGAACTTCAGAAGTTGAGTTTATTTTATGCGGATATTTTGCCACTATCGAATCAGCCCAATGCTGTGAAGAGCCCCTATTTGCACCTTCACTCCCGGGAGCTCCTGTTTCAAGATCCGGCCTCCCAAAGTATGTGTTGATAACATTTATTGATGGTGCAACAAGTTCATGCTTGTTTGATGAAATGGTAGCAAGGATCTCCGCCTTCCCGCTATC
Source organism: uncultured Rikenellaceae bacterium (assembly GCA_964557905.1). GTDB lineage: Bacteria > Bacteroidota > Bacteroidia > Bacteroidales > VadinHA17 > LD21. The sequence continues at coordinate 11,456 of CAZLCF010000075.1, forward strand.
TGCCATTGAATGAAGAAACGCAAGAGCACCGACATCATCATAATCAGGACCAAGATCGGTGTCGAAAATTATCTTAACCTTTTCCTCCCCTTTTATTGAGCAACTGGTTACTGAAGCCAATACTATACAACAGGATATGATGACAGATTTCATCTGATGAAGCAAAAGAAAATTATAATTTAATCTCATCTCTGTAGGGAATTGATGCCTGTGCACCCAGACGGGTAACACAAATGCCTGCAGCCCTGTTTGCGAAGAATACAGCTTCCTCAAGCTTGTTTCCTTCAGCAAGAGCCACTGCCAGTGCGCCATTAAAAACATCCCCTGCACCCGTCGTATACACAGCTGTTACACTAATTC
>CAZLCF010000076.1:0-11787 GCA_964557905.1 uncultured Rikenellaceae bacterium
TTACAAAGGGAGGTGGTTCTGCCAACAAGACATTTCTTTACCAGCAGACAAAATCGCTTCTAAACGAGGAATCGCTGACAAAATTTGTAAAAGATAAGATAAAAGAACTGGGCACTTCAGCATGTCCACCGTATCATCTTGCCCTGGTAATCGGGGGTACATCCGCAGAGGCTACTCTCAAAACGGTTAAGGAAGCTTCAGCAGGTTACCTCGATCATCTACCAACAACCGGGAAGGAGAGCGGAAGGGCATTTCGTGACATTGAATGGGAGAAAAAAATTGAAAAGATCTGTCATGAATATGGTGTCGGAGCCCAGTTTGGAGGGAAATATTTTGTCCATGATGTCAGGGTTATACGCCTGCCCCGGCATGCTGCATCCTGTCCTGTGGGGATGGGTGTAAGCTGCAGCGCCGACAGGAACATTAAAGCCAGGATCAATGAAAAAGGAATTTTCCTCGAAGAGCTTGAAATGAATCCTGTACGATTTATGCCGGCTAAAGCTCCCGAGCTTGAAAATCCTGTTGAAGTCAATCTTGACAGGCCAATGGAGGAAATTCTTGCCCAGCTGACTAAATATCCTGTCAAAACCCGGCTGAATCTCAGGGGAACTCTTATTGTAGCACGTGATATAGCACATGCCCGTGTAAAAAAGATGATTGATGAAGGCAAGCCTATGCCGGAATATTTTAGAAACCACCCGATATATTATGCAGGACCAGCCAAAACACCCCAGGGGATGCCATCCGGAAGCTTCGGTCCGACAACCGCCGGAAGGATGGATACTTATGTTGATCAGTTCCAGAGTCTTGGCGGATCGCTGATAATGGTGGCAAAGGGCAATAGGAGCAAGTCTGTAATTGATGCCTGCAAAAAATACGGAGGTTTTTTCCTCGGATCAATAGGCGGCCCGGCAGCCCTTCTTGCCGCAGAAAATATCAAATCAGTTGAGATAGTTGATTTTGAAGATCTTGGAATGGAAGCAATAAGAAAGATTAGAGTTGAGAATATGGCCGCCTTCATTATGACAGACGACAAGGGGAATGATTTTTTTGATGAGTATAATAAGTAGGAACAAAGAGTGGGAGATTGACGAACGAAGTGAGGAAATTCCGCGAAGCGGAAATGGGAGATAGGGTGAGGTATTCATTACCTGATTTTTCAGCTATTTCAAACCTGGGTGTCAGCCTTATTTTACTCTAAAATATACAACGTGTAAAAAATAACAACGTGAAAATGTTCATCTGTTGTATTGGACAAATTATTTTTTATCTTCATCCGGTCAATATCAGCCTATGAAGAGATTCCTTATCTGGTTTGTTCCCGGTCTGATTGCAGGTATTTTATTGATTTTAGGGGCAAACAAAACGCTTGACAGAACATCCACCAATGAATATTGCGTTTCATGCCATATTCATCCTGCGGCTGATATATCATGGAAACGTTCAGTTCATTATGAGACCGAGTCGGGTTACAGGGTGGCATGCGTGGAGTGCCATCTGCCTCCACAAGGGCAGAATTATCTCTGGGAAAAGGGTACAACAGGATTACGGGATCTCTGGAGCTACTGGACAAAAGATTCTGCCTCATTTGACTGGAATGAACGGGGGAGGCTTGAAATTGCGAGGGAACATGTTTTTGAAAACAGTTGTATTAAATGCCATGAAAACCTTTTTCCCCTGAAGCTGACAAAGGAAGGTGAAGATGCACACCTTTATTATAAGCAGACAACAAAAACACCGGAACTGCACTGTATAAACTGTCATCTGAACGCCGGTCATTATATTGAAGGCTATACTCACGGCAGCAATACGACTTTCGGCATGATTCCATCTGCACCAAGGGAGCTATTTAAAAAACCTGCTGAGGTTACTGAATTTATCTCATTTACAGAACAGATACCCAACTCTTCAGTTTCGTTCAGGATGGTAGCAATTCCGGGAGGAGTATATAAAATGGGAAGTCCGGAAGATGAACCATTCAGGAAAGAAGATGAAGGTCCCGTAAGAGAAGTTGAAATAAGCCCTTTCTTTATGGCTGAAGTTGAAGTTACATGGGATGAATATCTTGCTTTTTATGCCCAGACCTCTGCTGAGGGCAGATCTACCGATACTGAAGGACTGAGATCATGTCCGGCATCTGAAACTGATGCAATATCCGGAGCCACACCTCCTTATGGTCAACCTGACCAGGGATGGGGCATGGGACAGCGACCAGCAATTTCCTTCAGCTATCATGCAGCGGAAACTTACTGTAAATGGCTCACATCCGTTACCGGAAAAACATATCGTCTGCCCACTGAAGCAGAATGGGAATATGCATGCAGGGGAGGAACAACAACACCTTATTTTTTCCCGGGCGATCCCGAAAAATTTGAGAAGACAGGATTGAAGGCAAAACTCTCAAAAAATGACACTGCTGTAATTAATACATATATTATTTATTACGGTAACAGCTCTTCTAAGACCCAGCTGCCTGAAATGGTAAAGACGAATCCATTCGGATTGAAAAATATGACAGGCAATGTTGCTGAATTCTGTTCCGACTGGTATCAGCCGGATGCCTATTCTCAATATCCTGTTGGAGTCATCAAAGATCCAAAGGGGCCTGAATCAGGGGAAGAGCATGTAATTCGTGGCGGTTCATTCATGGATATGGCAAGCAGCCTTCGCAGCGCTGCACGCAGTTACACTCGCACTGAGGACTGGCTGAAAACAGATCCCCAGATACCCAAAAGTATCTGGTGGTACTCCGATTGTTTCAATGTAGGATTCAGAGTTATCTGTGAATTTGATGAAAAGACGGGAAAATTGTAAATTTAAAGCTTATAAAATCTGACTAAAAATGAAAAAATCAAGCATTTCAAGACGTAAATTCCTGGGCAAAGCTGCAACTGTTGGTGCAGCAGGTATTGTTGTACCTTCAATAATTACAAGCTGTGCCCGTGAAACCAAAAAAGAAGTTCCCGCAGTTTCATGGCTCGACCTGGCTCCCGACGGACCGGTTCTTAAAGCCGGGATTATAGGATGCGGTGGACGCGGTACCGGCGCCGCAATTAACTTCCTTAGTGCAGGTCCGAATCTACAGATTGTTGCATTAGGCGATACCTTTAAAGATCGCATTGATAGCTGCAGGGAAAGCATATTGAAACAAAAAGGGCAGGAAGTTCCTGAGGATAAATGCTTTATAGGATTTGATGCCTTCCAGAAAGTCATCGATTCGGGTGTGGACCTGGTGATCCTGGCAACCCCGCCATTTTTCCGTCCCGAGCACCTGGCGGCAGCAGTGGCAGCACGCAAGAACATCTTCACCGAAAAGCCCGTTTGTGTTGATCCTGTAGGAGCCAGGTCTGTTATGGCAACAGCACTCAAAGCAAAAGAACTGGGATTAACTATTGTAACAGGTACCCAGCGTCGTCATCAGCGTAATTATGTAGCTACATGGCAACAGGTATCAGGAGGGGCCATTGGTGATATAGTAGGAGCAAATGCTTACTGGAACCAGTCAAAGCTCTGGCATCGCGATGCCAACAAAGACTGGACTGAAATGGAATGGATGATACGAGACTGGGTAAACTGGACATGGCTGTCAGGAGATCATATCGTTGAGCAGCATGTTCATAACCTCGATGTAATTAATTGGTTCACAGGCTCGCATCCTGTTAAAGCCGTTGGCATGGGTTCAAGGCAAAGAAGAGTTACTGGTGACCAGTATGATAATTTCTCTGTTGATTTTGTATATGAGAACGGGATGCATATGCACAGCATGTGCCGCCAGATAAACGGATGTGCAAGCAATGTTTCGGAAAGGATCCAGGGAACAAAAGGCTTTACCAATTGTAATGATTCCATATTTGACCTTGCAGGTGCAGAAGTATGGAAATATGCATATCCCCTTGATGATGAAGGAAAACCTTCATCCAGAAAAATGATGGATCCCTATGTCCAGGAGCACGTAGACATGATTACAGCTATTCGTACAGGCAAGCCTTTTAACGAACTTGAGAACACGGCAGCTTCAACATTGACGGCTATTATGGGACGTATTTCTGCATATACCGGGAAAGAGACAACATGGGACGAGATGATGAATTCCGATCTGAAACTTGGTCCGAAAGTTTTTGAATTCGGTCCTGTTGATATTCCCAAAGATGTACCGGTACCGGGAGAAGCATATATACCCCAGGCAAACGACTGATATCATTTAATAAATCGTTTATGAATAACTCACGCAGAGACTTCATAAAAAAAGCAACTGCAACAGGAGCAGCCATTCTTGCTGCTCCTGCAGTTTTGGGAGCTGAAGCCGGGAAGAAACGGCAGAAAGTCCAGGACGCCCTTGTTCCTTTCAAGCTGAAATATGCTCCGGGGCTGGGAATGTTCAGGGAACATGCCGGCAATGATCCGGTAGATAATATTAGATTCTGCCATGATATGGGATTCAGGGCAATGTTCGATAACGGGCTGATGGGACGCCCGCTTGAAGACCAGGCAAAAATTACAAATGAGATAAACCGGTTGGGAATGGAACTCGGTCCTTTTGTACTTTATGCCGATTTTTCAGTAACTTCTTTTGTTCTCAATAAGCCTGAAATCCGCGAGATGCTGATTAATAAAACCAGGGAAGGCGTGGAATGCGCGAAGAGGACCGGTGTAAAATGGGCCTTAATGGTTCCCGGGAGATATGATGAAAGACTCCACAGGGATATGCAGACTGCCAATGTCATTGACAATCTAAGGTATTGCTGCGATATAGCTGAACCGGCCGGGCTGATTATTGTCCTTGAACCTTTGAATACACTCAGGGATCATCCGGGATTGTTCCTTACCGGAATTCCTCAGACCTATTCGATTTGCCGCGCGGTCAACAGGCCATCGTGCAAGATTATCGAGGATATCTATCACCAGCAGATAACCGAGGGCAACCTGATACCAAATATCGAAGCGGCCTGGAGCGAGATAGCAGCTTTCCATTGCGGTGATAATCCGGGACGCAATGAACCCACCACGGGGGAGATAAACTATAAGAATGTTTTCAAATATATCTATAGCAAGAAGTATGATGGTGTGATCTGTATGGAACACGGCATTAGCAATCGCTCAAAAGAAGGAGAGGCCCGTGTTATAGAGGCCTACCGCGAATGCGACAGCTTTGAAGTATAAATAATGATCAAAAAAGGGCTGAAGATCAGCCTTTTTTTGTTTATAACAGGATTCAGTCAGAAACACTGCGTTTATGGCACATGATTTATTATCAAATAAACCACTTATGAGCAGAGTGAAAAAGTTATTTTATTTACTTTTATTGGCTATGGGATTATTAAGTACAGGGTGCAAAGAGAGTCCGAGATTGTTTGCTGGAGGATACGCTGAAAGCAATGCAAAAGGTTTATCTGTTTTTACATTCAATGAGAAAAACGGGAACCTTGAACTTATTTCTGAATCAGATGCCGGGCCGGGCACGTCATATTTTTGCTTTTCAGATAAATATGATCTTATATACACGCTGAATGAGGTAATGGAGTTTAAAGGAAGTCCTGGTGGCGGACTTACAACATTAAAATATGACAGGGATAAAGGACAATGTAAAAAGCTGAATGAGATGGTAATACCTTATGGTGGCCCCTGTTTTATTTCAATTTCAAAAGACGGGAAATTTCTTTTCCTGGCAAATTATGGAAGCGGCTCAATTGCTGCAGTAAAGCTTGATGAAACGGGAATTCCTGAGAAGATGGCTGATTCTATATTATACGCAGGAGACTGCACAATTGTTTCACATCCGCATATGATTCAGCAGGATCCGGCCGGGAAACATGTTTATGTAACTGACCTCGGCCTTGACAGGATAATGATATATGATCCTGACAAAAATACAGGGAAACTTAACCAGAAGGATTATGGTATAATTGCTCTTCCGAAAGGTTCTGGACCGCGGCATTTCGTGTTCAATACTGACGGTTCAAAAATGTATTTAATAAATGAGCTGGGCTCAACTTTAATGGTTTTTAATGTTGATGAAAACGGAGGACTGAAGCCTGTTCAGACATTACCCGCTACAAGGGAAGGATTTGAAGGGAGAAATTCCTGCGCGGATATTCATATCAGCAAGGACGGGAAATTTCTTTATGGATCAAACAGGGGAGAGAACACAATAGTTGTCTATAAGATATCAGAAGATGGAACATTAAGTCTTGCAGGAAGCGTTCCCTGTGGTGGCAACTGGCCAAGGAACTTTGTAATTGATCCGTCAGGTAAATTCCTCCTGGTGGGAAATCAGAGATCAGATCAGATCTCGGTATTCAGGATAGATATGAAAACCGGCTTGCCTGAAGGACCAGTTTCAACAGCTTTTTTTAAAGCACCTGCCTGTCTGAAATTCCGGAATTAAATTCGAAAAGGCAGATTTAATGATATTTTATTTAATGAAGAACATAAGTAAAAATAACTGCATACTTATTTTATTTTCATTACTGATCCTGCTTCCGGGATTCAGGAAAGACAACCGTGAGCCATATAAAAATTATGTCGTAATGGTTTCAATGGATGCTTTCAGATGGGATTACCCCGGAATTTACAATACTCCGAATCTGAATAAGCTTGCGGCAGAAGGAGTGAAGGCAGACCGGTTAATACCATCATTCCCGACTGTAACATTTCCAAATCATTATACAATTGCAACAGGTCTTTATCCTGATCATCACGGGCTTGTCAACAATAATTTTCCTGCTCCCGACCTGGGGCTTTATTACAGGATGGGTGACAGGACAGCTGTTGAGAATCCGGCATTTTACGGCGGGGAGCCAATCTGGATAACTGCAGAAAACCAGGGTATTCTTTCAGCATCATTTTTCTGGGTAGGTTCCGAGGCGCCTGTAAAAGGGAAGCATCCCACTTACTGGAAGATATACAATGAATCCTGCAGTTATGAGGAAAGAATAGATACAGTGATCAAATGGCTTTCATATCCGCCGGAAAAACGTCCGGGATTTGTTACGCTTTATTTTGATGAACCAGATGCTGTCAGCCACTTTTACGGACCTGTATCATCGGAGACAGGAAAAGTCGTTGAAAGGCTTGACAGCCTGATCGGAGTTTTACGTTTGAAATTATCAGCCCTTCCTTATTCAAACCGGATCAATCTGATTGTCCTTTCAGATCACGGAATGGGGGCGATTTCACCGGACCGCTATGTGAACCTGAAATCCCTTATTCCTGAGAGGATGATTGCTTCAATATTCGGAGGGAACCCGGTTTATACCATCAATGCTGCAGAAGGGAAAAAAGACAGCGTTCTTTATCTGCTGAACAGAGACAAGGGTTTGAAGGCATATAACAAATCTGAAGTGCCTGCCCGACTTCATTACGGAACAAACCAGCGTGTACAGGAGATAGTCGTTATTGCAGACAGTTCATGGAGTATAGGAACAAGGCCGGATGGTTCATCCTACCGGGGAGGTGCTCATGGCTATGATAATGCCAACTCCGACATGCATGCGATCTTTTATGCAGCGGGACCGGCATTCAAAAAAGGATATTCTTTCAGTCAGCTTAATAATACTGACATTTATGATCTCATCTGCAGGATCCTGAAAATCACTCCTGCAAAAAACGACGGTGATCCTGCTCACATAAAACACCTGTTACGCTGATTATTCTTATTATTCCCTTTGTGTTCTTTGTGGTTAATAAAATTATTAAACCACAAAGGGATACTAAGGGTAACACAAAGTAACTCAAAGGATTTTGATATAATTTCTGCAACATTATTATTTCAATCTATCCTATTGAATTTTCATTTATTTTCTGTAACATTATTACATAAATTACAGACCTTATTTTAAATGAATCGCAACGATTTAATCACTGATTTACAGCGCAATAAAGAAAAGACCTGGGATGTTTTAGTCATAGGCGGCGGAGCTACCGGACTGGGTGTTGCACTTGATGCTGTAACAAGAGGTTATAAGACCCTTCTTTTAGAGCAATCGGATTTTGCTAAAAGCACTTCATCACGAAGCACTAAGCTGGTTCATGGAGGAGTGAGATACCTGGCACAGGGAGATGTTCTGCTGGTAAAAGAGGCTCTTCATGAAAGAGGAATAATGCTGAAAAACGCTCCTCACCTGACTGCAAACCAGGAATTTGTTATCCCTGTTTATACAATATGGGATGTCATTCTGTACACTGTTGGTCTTAAGTTTTATGACCTGCTTGCAGGAAAGCTTAGCCTGGGGAAATCATATTTTATCAGCCGTTCAAAGACATTAAAGCGTCTGCCTCTCCTTCAGCAGCAAAAACTAAAAGGAGGCATTGTATATCATGACGGCCAGTTTGATGATTCAAGAATGGCGATTGCTCTGGCCACTGCATGTGTTGAAAAAGGAGGGAATGTCCTGAACTACTTCAGGGTGAATGGTTTAATAAAAGATGAAAAAGGAAAGATAACAGGTGTCAATGCGGAAAACCTGGAGACAGGAAGCAAATACAATATAAACGCTAAAGTTGTTATAAATGCCACCGGTGTTTTTGCTGATGAGATACACAGGATGGATAATCCCATGGCAAAGCCGACTATACGTCCGAGCCAGGGTGTACATATTGTTCTGGACAATTCCTTTCTTCAAAGTCAGTCGGCAATAATGATCCCCAAGACTGATGACGGCAGGGTTCTGTTTGCAATTCCCTGGTATGGAAAAGTTGTTGCAGGTACTACTGACACGCCGCTTGAAAAGGTCACACTTGAGCCAAAAGCCCTTGATGAAGAGATCGATTTTATACTCCGGACAGCTTGCAAGTACATGGTAAAGCCACCATCAAGAAAAGACGTTCTTTGCATTTTTGCGGGGTTGCGCCCGCTGGCGGCCAATCCTGATAATCCTTCAGCAACCAAGGAAGTTTCAAGAAGGCATAAAATCACAGTCTCTGCATCAGGACTTCTTTCCATTATTGGCGGGAAATGGACCTCCTACCGCCGGATGGCTGAAGAGACAATAGACAGGGCAATCAGGGCACGGATGCTGGAAAACAGGAAATGCATGACAAAAAAATTCAGTTTCTTTTCACATGATAAGACTTTACATGCAAAACGCCTTCAGATATATGGAAACAAAGCAGTTGAAATTGAAAAAATGATATGCGGGAAACCTTCGCTGGGAGAACTGCTTAGTCCGCTTCTTCCTTATACAAAGGCTGAAATTATCTGGATCTGCAGGAATGAGATGCCGCGTACTCTTGATGATATGCTTGCGCGAAGAACCCGTTCTCTGTTTCTTGATGTCCGGGCAAGCATGGGAATTGCACCTGCAGTAGCGGATATTATGGCTGAGGAGCTCAGATATGACAATAAATGGAAGGTGAAGCAATTAGAAGAATACAAAAAGCTGACTATAAATTATTTATAATATGAAAAAATTCATTCTTGCTCTTGACCAGGGCACAACCAGTTCACGGGCAATTGTATATGACCATAATGGATTACCGGTTGCCTCGGTCCAGAAGGAATTTACCCAGTACTTTCCGAAGCCGGGATGGGTTGAACATGATCCTGCTGAGATATGGTCATCGCAGACAGAAGTTGCGAAAAAGGCAATAGCCAAAGCAGGACTGAAAAGCAGTGATATTGCTGCAATAGGAATAACCAACCAGCGTGAAACAACAGTTGTCTGGAACAGGAAGACAGGCAAGCCTGTCCATAAGGCAATAGTCTGGCAGGACAGGCGTACTGCAGATTTCTGCGATAAGCTGAAAAAAGAAGGATATGCTTTGAAGATCCAGAAGAAGACGGGACTTATTATTGATGCTTACTTTTCCGCCACCAAGGTAAAGTGGATCCTGGACAATGTAAAAGGTGCCCGTGACCTGGCAAAAAAAGGTCAGCTTGCCTTCGGGACAGTAGATTCCTGGCTTGTCTGGAATCTTACAGGAGGGAAGCTTCATGTGACGGATGTATCAAACGCATCCAGGACAATGTTGTTCAATATTCATACCCTGAAGTGGGATAACGATCTTCTGAAGATATTTGATATTCCTTCAAGTATATTGCCTGAGGTTAAGTCGTCGAGCGAAGTCTACGGTAAGACCACCGGAATTTTTCCGACATCTGTTCCTGTAGCCGGAATAGCAGGTGATCAGCAAGCTGCACTTTTCGGGCAGATGTGTGTTGATCCGGGAATGGTGAAAAACACCTATGGAACAGGTTGTTTCATGATGATGAATATAGGTTCCAAACCAATTGAATCGAAAAGTAAGCTTCTTACAACTGTCGGATGGAAAATAGGAAATAATACCACATATGCCCTTGAAGGAAGTATTTTCATCGCGGGAGCTGTGGTGCAATGGCTTCGCGACTCCCTGGGAATAATTAAGAAATCATCAGATGTTGAAAAGCTGGCAGCTTCGGTAAAAGGTAGTGAGGGAGTCTATTTTGTTCCTGCCTTTGCCGGACTTGGGGCACCATACTGGAATCAGCATGCCCGCGGAACAATAACAGGCATTACCCGCGGTTCAACTTCAGCGCATATTGCACGGGCTGCACTCGACAGCATCTGCTATCAAACCCTTGAAGTACTGCTGGCGATGAAAAAAGATTCAAAAATTGACATAAAAGAGTTGAGAGTTGATGGAGGAGCAACCGTGAATAACAACCTGATGCAATTTCAGGCCGAACTGTTGCAGGCAAAAGTCGTAAGGCCAAAAATAACTGAAACCACCGCCCTGGGTGCAGCCTACCTGGCAGGACTTGCAGTGAACTACTGGGCTGATCTGAAGGAGATAAGAAAACAGTGGCAGGTCGATCGTGTCTTCACCCCCGGAATACAGGCTAAAGAAACACATTCACTGATCAAAGGCTGGAAGAGAGCTGTCAAAGCGGCAGAATCCTGGGCTGATGAAAAATAAATCCGGCTACGGACTACCGGCAATAAATAACTAATAACCAATAACTAATAATCAATAACCCATGAATCAATTTTTTGCAGAATTTTTCGGTACCGCCATGATCATAGTTTTTGGAGGTGGTGTAGTGTCCAATGTACTTTTAAGTAAGACAAAAGGGAACAACAGCGGGTGGATCGTAATAACTTTCGGGTGGGCCGTCGGAGTCTTCACCGGTGTCCTGATCGCGGCCCCTGTCAGCGGAGCTCATCTTAATCCGGCAGTGACACTGGCGCTTGTCCTGGCAGGTAAATTCTCAGCTTCACTGATGCCGTTATATATTAGTGCGCAATTGCTGGGGGCAATGTTCGGAGCAACGCTTGTATGGCTTGCATATAAAAAACATTTTGATGCAACCATTGATGGCGATTCCAAACTAGCAGTCTTCAGTACGATGCCTAACATAAGGAGCTATTGGTATAACGTAGTAACAGAAATAATAGGTACTTACGTTCTTGCGCTTGCAGTTCTTTATATGGCACAGCCTGAGGTAGGACTTGGTGCATTGAATGCATTGCCTGTAGCAATAGTTGTTTTGGGAATAGGTCTTTCGCTGGGCGGGCCGACCGGTTATGCAATCAATCCTGCCCGTGATCTTGGACCGCGTATCATGCATTTTCTTTTGCCGATACCCAATAAAAGGGACAGTGACTGGAAATACTGCTGGGTGCCGATTGTCGGGCCAATGATCGGGGCAGCACTGGCGGCTGTGATGTTTGTGTTGTTCGGGGGTAAATAGATTTTTTTGTTAACTTTGGCTAGAATCCCGGAGAAATAGAAATAAAATTATTCTATCATGAATAGGCTATCCTTTTGGCATTTATTCTTAAAAATCTTATTTTCAGTGGTGATGGTTTT
>CAZLCF010000077.1:0-11501 GCA_964557905.1 uncultured Rikenellaceae bacterium
GGTGGGGCTCACCAGTCCCGGATATATCAGGGCCGATGTCTGCCATCTGAATCTTCACAAGACTTTTGCGATACCACATGGCGGTGGCGGACCGGGTATGGGACCGATCCTTGTGAATGACAGGTTAGCCGAGTTTCTGCCTTCGCATCCGCTGGTAAATACGGGCGGGAGCCATAGTACCACTGCTGTTGCAGGAGCTCCCTTCGGGAGCGGACATGTGCTTACCATATCTCATGCCTATATTCTTATGATGGGACCTGATGGCCTTACGGAAGCGACAAAAATTGCTATCCTGAATGCAAACTATATCTCCGCTTCGCTGAAAGGATGGTATAAGACATTATATACGGGAACAAGAGGATTTGTTGCTCATGAAATGATTCTTGACTGCAGGAATTTCAAAGCGGAAGCAGGAATAACAGAATCCGACATTGCCAAACGGCTTATGGATTATGGTTTCCATGCTCCAACGCTTTCATTCCCGGTGCACGGTACATTAATGGTGGAACCTACTGAATCTGAATCACTTCAGGAGCTTGATAAGTTTGTTGGTGCCTTGAAATCAATCTGGAATGAGATAGAGGAAGTAAAGAACGGAAAGGCTGACAGGGAAGATAATGTACTTCATAATGCTCCGCATACTGTCATGGTTGCCACTGCCATTGAATGGAACCATAAGTATGACCGTCAGAAAGCGGCATTTCCGGCCAGATGGATTATCGAGAACAAATTCTGGCCGGCAGTAGGTCGTATTGATGACGGGTATGGCGACCGCAACCTTGTCTGCACCTGTGATCCGATAGATTCATACAGGATGGAGACATTGAAATCTTAAAACCAGGAAAATCACCGAACAATAAATTTTTAATTAACAAAATAAATTATCAAATTTAGTCCCATGAATTATTGTGATTTAAATTATTGTTTATGCTATGCGTAATTCTTCATGGAATGATCTGATCAGCCTGATTGACGGAAAGAAATTAAACTATCAGCCGGTTGGATTTATCATTGACAGTCCCTGGATCCCTGGCTGGTATGGAATTTCAACGATTGACTTCTATTCTTCGGATGAACTATGGCTGAAGTCGAATCTTAAAGCAGTTAACTCTTTCCCTGAAGTGTGGTTCATGCCGGGTTTCTGGTCGGAATATGGCATGTGTACTGAACCCTCCGCATTCGGGTCCAGGATGATCTTCCTGGAAAAGAACCTTCCTCATGCCGAAAGAATTCTTACAGGCACAGGAGGGACAGATTCGCTTCCAAAGCCAAATGTCAGAACTGACGGTCTGCTGCCCTTCATGATCAGCAGATTGAAGAACAATGAAAAGGCAATAAGGGAAGCGGATCACCAGATAAGGTTTGCCATTGCCAGGGGCCCGCTGAATATCTCGAGTTTCCTTATGGGTACCACAGAGTTCATGATGTCGCTTGCCCTTGATCCTGACGGTTCGCACAGGCTGCTGAACAAGATCACTGATTTTATCTGCGACTGGTTAAAATGGCAGAGAGAATGCTTCCCATCAATCGACGGTGTTCTGATTCTTGACGACATTATAGGATTTGTAGGTGAAACTGAATTCAAGGAATTTGTGATCCCTTATTTCAAAAAAATATTTGACGTTACCGGTGCAAAAGTAAGGTTCCTGCATAATGATGCAGATGGATTGATCACTGCCAGAAATCTCAAGGATATGGGAGTTAATATGTTCAATTTCTCATTTAATCATTCAATGGGAGAAATCAGGGAGCTGGCTGGTCCCGGCGTGGTGCTTGTTGGAAATATTCCTCCGAGGGATATAATGGCAGCCGGAACACCCGGGCAGGTTGAAGAGGCGGTCAGGAAATCCTTTGGTGAGATCAGTAACCATGACCGTATCATCTGGTCAGTAGGGGGCGGTATGGCTCCTGATGTCAAAGATGCTAATATAACTTCATTCATTAAGGCAGTTAAAAACAATTCGAGATAAATAATGAAAAACTTGTTTTTATTGATTCTCACTGCCTTGATACTGACATCCTGCGGATCAGGAAGATCAAAAAAACAATCGGATGGCAAATCACAGGATTCTATGGAAAAAAGTTATCCGGTTCAGCTGATGACTGTCGCCCCCGGCCATTTCCATGCCGCCCTGGTCCAGAAAATAATGTACGACCAGGTTTCTCCTGAAGTACACGTGTATGCCCCGGAAGGACCTGATTATCTGCAGCATATTGACAGGATCAATTCATACAACACTCGTTCTGTTGATCCGACTGACTGGAAAGAAATTATCTATACGGGTCCGGATTTTTTTGAAAAAATGCTTGAGGAAAGGCCGGGAAATGTTGTGGTATTATCAGGTAACAACAGGGAAAAAGCTGAATACATATTAAAATCCGTAAATGCCGATTTAAATGTGCTGGCTGATAAGCCGATGATCATATATCCGGAAGATTTCCTTAAACTGGAGCAGGCATTTATAATGGCAGAGGATAAAGGGGTCCTTCTTTATGATATCATGACTGAAAGATATGAGGTGACAACAATCCTTCAAAAGCTTTTATCCATGAATGAGGAGATCTTCGGTAAGCTGATAGTTGGAACGAAGGAAGATCCTGCAGTTTCAAAGATCAGCGTACATCATTTCTCAAAAATCGTATCAGGCTCTCCTCTGCTTCGTCCGGCATGGTTCTTTGATGTTGAACAGCAGGGTGAAGGAATCGTTGATGTGACTACTCACCTGGTTGACCTTATTCAATGGGAATGCTTCCCGGAACAAATACTTAATCCTTCTGATGTCAATATGGTTGAGGCAAAAAGATGGCCGACAATTATTTCTAAAGAAGAATTCAAGGGAGTCACCGGTCTTGATGAATTTCCGGGATATCTTCAGAAGGATGTAAAGGATGGGAAGCTGAATGTTTTTGCCAATGGTGAAATGATCTACCAGGTAAAGGGCATCTGGGCAAAAGTATCCGTCACATGGAATTATCAGGCCCCTCCTGGCGGCGGTGATACGCATTATTCGGTCATGCATGGCACCAGGTGCGACCTTGTGATCAGACAGGGCTCTGATGAATGTTATTTGCCCACACTTTATATTGAGAACATAAAGGGAACAGGTATGAGCGATTTCACGCTTAAGCTGAAAGAAGTTCTTGGGACCCTGCCATATGATAGTCTTCAGGCAGAATCAGTTAACGGGAATGCATTGAAAATCAATATCCCCGGGAAGTACAGGATAACCCATGAGGAGCATTTCGGACAGGTAACTGCCAGGTTCCTTGAATACCTGAAGGCAGAAAAGCTTCCGGAATGGGAGGTTCCCGGGATGCTTACGAAATATTATACCACCACGAGAGCGTTAAAGATGGCTAAAGAATAAAAGGCTCCATGGCACAACGGCTCAAAGGATTAATAATACCGTTGCACCTTTGCGCCGTTACGCCATTGTGCCTTTAAATAATATCTTCCACCACCATCGAATAAAGATCTCCGAGTTTAATTCCGGCAGCTTTTGCCTGGGCGGGAATTATACTTTCCGCTGTCATTCCTGGTACTGTGTTGATTTCCAGGAAAAAAGGCTTTTCATCCATAATAATAAAATCAACTCTTACAATTCCTTTACAGCCAAGCAGGTCGTAGATACTTGAACTTAATTCCTGAATCTCGTCGGTCATGGACTGAGGAATATCAGCCGGAGTAACCTCATCAGATTTTCCGGGGGTATATTTAGCTTCGTAATCAAAGAATTCATTTTTGCTAATTATCTCAGTAACAGGCAGTACAAGAGTTTTATTTCTGGTTTTTACGACTCCGCAGGCTACTTCCCTTCCTTTCATGAATGCTTCAATCAGAACTTCATCACTTTCCTTAAATGCAGTTTCAATGGCAGGTATCAGTTTCCCCTTTTCCCTCACCTTGGTAATCCCGAAACTTGATCCGCTGTCATTTGGTTTTACAAAACAGGGTAAACCTGCATGGTTTACTATTTTCACAGGATCGATCCGGTCGCCTTTTCGTACAAGGATTGCATCTGCCATTGGTATCATATATTCTTTCAGGAACAGCTTGCAGGCCTGTTTGTTGAATGTGAGAGCTGAACAAAAAGCTCCGCAGCTGCTGTAGGGAATCTGCAGCATATCAAAATAACCCTGCAGCAGGCCATTCTCGCCAGGAGACCCATGAATGGCAATAAAGACGGCATCAAACCTGATCTTTGAATCATCAACAATAAGGGAGAAATCGTTTTTGTCGATTGTATGGTAACGTCCCTTCGGATCTTCCCAGTACCAGTTAATGCCCCTGATCATGATTATGTAAACCGTGTACACTGAGGATAGTACATTGCTCACCTCATTTGCGCTTTTGACCGATATCTCATATTCAGAGGAATCACCTCCTGCTGCTATGGCAATAGTTCTCATTTGTTTTAAATTATCTATTCAAATTTAATCAATAATGTGAGTTTATTTGAATATTTCAATTCACTGATATTAATTAACTTTGAAAAAACTATAAAACCAAAAAAAATGAAAAAAGGATGTTTGCTTACGATTATCATAGTTGCATTACTCGGACTTCTGGTTCTGGCTGTAGTACTTTGGGGCACAAAGGTTTATAATCAGATGGTTACGCTGCAGGAAGGAGTTACAAGCCAGTGGGGAAATGTTGAGACACAATATCAGCGGAGAGCTGACCTCATTCCAAACTTCGTAAATACTGTTAAAGGTGCAGCTGCATTTGAACAGGAGACTCTTACCCGGGTTATTGAAGCAAGAGCAAAAGCAACACAGATAACACTGGATCCAACCAAGATGACCGCTGAAAACATGCAGCAGTTTGTACAAGCACAGGGCGAATTGAGTTCGGCACTTTCAAGACTCATGGTTGTGGTTGAGAAATATCCTGAACTTAAAGCAACTCAGAACTTCAGGGATCTTCAGGTAGAGCTTGAGGGGACAGAGAACAGGATATCGGTTGAAAGAAGAAAATTCAACGAGGTGGCACAATCATTCAATATATACATCAAAAGGTTCCCGCAGAATTTTATTGCAGGTATGTTCGGATTTACGGTCCGTCCGTATTTTGAATCAATGGAAGGTGCTGAAAAAGCCCCGGAAGTCAAATTCTGAAACCTCACATTATTTAATGAAAGCCTCATCGTTTTTTACGAAGGAGCAGCAGGGTGATATCCATGCTGCAATCAGGAAAACTGAAAATACAACCTCCGGAGAGATCAGGGTTCATATTGAAACCCACATTGAGGGGGATGTTCTCGACAGAGCAGCATGGATCTTCAAGAAAATAAAGATGCATAAAACCTCTGAAAGGAATGGTGTATTGTTTTATCTGGCAGTGACCAACAGGAAGTTTGCAATCATTGGCGATAAAGGGATAAATGAAAAAGTACCTGAAGGTTTCTGGGACAGGATAAAAGAAATTATGGAAAAGCTTTTCCGGGAAGATAAATTTACGGAAGGCCTTGTTAAGGGAATACTGATGGCCGGTTTACAGTTAAAAGAGCATTTTCCGTATCAGAAGGATGATATTAACGAGCTGCCCGACGACATTTCATTTGATGATACTGCTTTTACAGGAATAGGATGATAAGAAATATTATTTCGGAAATATCCCGGATTCTCTTCCTGATCATATTGTCGGAAGGGATCCTGGCAGCACAGGAGATTCCTGAAAAGCCTTATCCTCCGCGTCTCGTGAATGATTTTGCAGGGATGCTCAACAGCAACGAGAAAAATGCGCTTGAAAATAAGCTGGTAGCATATAATGACTCTACTTCTACACAGATTGCTATTGTGATTGTTGAAGATCTGGGCGGATATGACCGGGCGGATTATTCCCAGAGGCTTGCTGAAAAATGGGGTATAGGACAAAAAGGCCTTAATAATGGTGTGCTGATACTTGTCAAGCCCAAAACTGATTCCTCAGCAGGACAGGTATTCATTGCACCCGGTTATGGGCTTGAAGGAGTTATTCCCGATATAACATGCGCAGAAATAATTGATTATGAAATACTTCCTGCATTTCGTAACGGAGATTATTATGGCGGCCTTGATAAAGCAACAACAACTTTGATGGCCCTGGCAAGCGGAGAATTTAAGGCTGATCAATATGGCAGGAAAGGGAAAGATGATTTCAGCGCTCTGGTCCCATTTATCTTCATAATAATTTTCATCATTATTGTTATGTCCATGCGCAGCAAAGGAGGTAAGAATCAGAGACACATAAGCAATAAGGGATTGCCACTGTGGCTGCTGCTCTCAATGATGAATTCCGGCCGGAACACACATAGCGGAAACTGGGGAGGATTTTCAGGTGGCAGGGGAGGAGGAGGATTCGGCGGTTTTGGCGGTGGCAGTTTCGGAGGCGGCGGCGCCGGAGGAAGCTGGTAAATAAGTCAAAAGTCAAAAGTCAAAAGAGAAAATTATTTATCTGATTCTCTTCCTGAAATATATTTTCGCCATTTTTCTATTACCTGCAGCATATCAGCAGGAAGTTCTGAATCGAAGGAAAGTCTTTCCCCTGAAACAGGATGATCAAAGGCAAGTGATTTTGCATGAAGGGCCTGCCTTGGCAGAATTTTGAAGCAGTTCCTTACAAACTGCTCGTATTTGGTGAATGTGGTACCTTTAAGTATCTGATTGCCGCCATATTCATCATCATTGAAAACAGGATGTCTGATATAGCTGAAATGCACCCTGATCTGATGCGTCCGGCCAGTTTCAAGCTTGCATTCAACCATTGAAATGTAGCCTAAATCCTCAATTACCTTATAATGGGTTATTGCCGGTTTTCCCCGGTTCCCGTCAGGGAACACCTGCATGATCTTCCTGTTGCGGATATTCCTTCCAACATGACCTTTTATTGTGCTTTCCCGTGGATCGGGAATACCCCACACCAGTGCAATATACTTTCTGTCGGTTGTCCGGTCATAGAACTGCCTTGAAAGCCTGTTAAGCGAAAATTCATTTTTCGCAATAACGAGAATACCTGATGTGTCTTTATCTATTCTATGAACAAGTCCCGGTCTTAACTCTCCTGTCTGAAAAAGCGGCAGATCTTTGAAGTGCCACATCAGTGCATTTACAAGAGTACCTGTATAATTTCCGTAAGCCGGATGCACAACCATCCCCGGTTCCTTATTTACCACCACTACATCTTCATCCTCATATACGATATTAATGGGGATGTTTTCGGGGATAAGTTCAATTTCCCTTGGCGGATCTGGGAGCAGGATATGTACAATATCATTTGGTTTAACCTTGTAATTTGGCTTGACAGGATTATTGTTTACGAGAATATTGCCTGCATTGGCCGCATTCTGGATGCGGGTCCTCGAGACGTTTTCTATCCTGGCAAAGAGGTATTTGTCAATCCTGAGAAGCGATTGACCCGGATCTATTTTGAACCTGTGATGTTCATAAAGTTCCTGTTGTTCAACTAATTCCTCTTCAGTCATTTATGATTGTCATCGCGTTTTTACAAGACGACTGTATCCCACTGGTATTCCGTTCCGGCTCGCCGATATAATATACAAACCTTCATTCAGGGATGAGATATCTATTTTTTCATGGCAGGGAGCGCTGATCAGTTTCCGTCCCTGAAGGTCGTAAATAGATATGTAAAAAAATTCAGTGACCCGGGAATCTCCCGGATCAACTGTAATAAAGTCCCTGGCAGGATTTGGCCAGAAATGCAGCGAGTTCTTTCCAGTGTATGGAAGATCATTGACGGAGGTATTCAGTAAAGGTCCGACAACCGGTCTGATCATAAGACTGCCAGTTATCTGGGAAAGGTTCCAGTTGCCATTTATCCAGTAGTACTGTTTTCCGTTATGAGGGGTATTAATATCAATCCCTGCATTCAGGAAAGTTTCTGACCGCTGTCTCCATCCTATATAAAAAATATTATTGACTGCCACTGCAGAAGGCAGAATATATGTATGAAATCCGTTAATTTCATCTCCCTGTTCGACCATAACCTCCTCCAGTGTATAAAGAATATTTCCGGGATGACCGTCTGAATTATCCCATACCATCAGATCAAACAATCTCAGGTTGGAATTCATGTAACTATCGTTGAAACAGATACTTATAGCTCTTAATGTGTCCTGGATAAATGACTTGAACCTGTACGCGACCATGGCATTTCTTGATCCCAGTCCATTAACTCCGTAGCCGCTTTCTGCCGATCCATCGTCGAATGCAAAATAGTTGCCGAAATGCTGGTAATATACCAGGGTGTCATTCTCTTTGGGATCAAAATCATCCGTCATGAGCCAGCTTGTGACTTTGAATAACGCAGAGTCGCTGTTATTGGAAATGAAGGTATAGGTATGAAAAACTTCATGATCATGACTGGTTTGAGGGAGGATGTTAACGGCTCCTCCTGTAAAGAATGTTGAAAGAGTGTTATTGTAAACATCCCATATTTCAAAGTTCCTTGTCACATTTCTTTCGATAACATCGTAGTTTCGGTAATGGATAGGGATGGATTCCCCCATTTCCTGGTAGTAGATCTCCTTAAATTGCTTCCAGGGCATCGCCTCGTGAGTATTAAGGAGCGACCTGAGAGGATACCTGAAAGCCACGTCAGCATATATTGTATCACCGGCATTCCTGTTTTTGTCAAGGAGCACATAGTCAATATTCCACTGGTCGCAATTACCGACAATTGACGGATCAATAAGATTTGCACTAAGGCTTGCATAATTAATGAAGCGGAATCTGAATCCTTTTTTCAGGAACCTTGTCTGGTCAATTTTAAGGATCACTGCTTTGAAATCAGGATAATTATTTCCCGGACTCCTCCAGACCGAATACCATTTACCTTCGGCTGGAGCAAAAAACTGGAGGGTGAGGCTGTCATTTTCTTCAGGAAGATCTGCAAGTCCTCCGGGCTGGTAATGGAAGCTGAGCCAGATATTATCGGTTGAAGGATAATTCAAATTTAAAGGTTGAGATGTAAGATGATCAGCCTCAAATGCAATGGAAGAAGCTGTTTCATATAGACTCCCGGTACTGGTCAGGGCATCAAAGGTAGCTATCCCGGTTGTGATCTGTTTATCACTGTAAGTATTGTTTATGAATACAGAATTATCAGACCATTTTTTGCTGTCAGGGAAAAGATACTGACCTGAAAAATCGTCAAAGAATGGAAGTTCAAGAGTATCTTCAGTCAATGACTTTGATTGTATGTAACGTGAGGCTGCTTTTTTCAGCAGGTGACTTGCCTGAAGGCCGGTTACAATCTCCTGACCTTCAGCGAATCCAACACATAAACCCAGTAAAATGATATTTGAAATTGCCTTCTTTATCATCAGGATCAATTAGTTGCTCCGGGACGAAGTCCGGCAGGAAGCACTGTATCAGGCAAGACAATCAAAGTAGAATCCACAGGTAATTTCATGGAATCAACTGTCATCCACAAATATATGGAAGAGCCCAGCTGTAAAGTGGCATCTTCCTCATATTCAGGATTTTGTTTATATACAAATGCATAAAGACTGTCTTCACTTGTCAGGATTGTATTATCATAAATATAGGTACCAAGATTAAGAGATGCCCCAAAAATCCTGTTCTTTGCAGGTTCCAGATTCATACCCATAAGATCGGGAACTGCAGTCCTCTGGTTACTTAGGCCTTTACCAAGCACCAGGTCGATAACACTGCCTTTTTGAACTGAATCCCCGGGGACTATATCTTTCCCGTTATGCAACTGGCTGAGGACAACGTTTATTGAAAGGTCGGATTTATATCTTAATGAGCCCATTTCCAGTCCGGCATCTTCTATCAGAGCAATTGCCTGACGCAGAGGAAGATCGACAAAGTCCGGCACTGCTACCATCTCCGGGCGAAAAGCATTGATAGTCAATACAATGTTTCGCCATTTTTTTACTTTGAAGCCTGGTTTCGGATTCTGTTCTGCCACACAACCCCGGGGGACAAACGAAGTATAAACTGAATCAATAACCTGGTATTTCATCTTGCTTTTTTTTGCTAGTGCTGCAGTTTCTTCCATAGTGAGTCCCATAAAATTGGGAACCGGCCTTGCCTGACCATGTCTTGTATAGATATTGAGCCATAAAAGCAATATCATGATTGCTCCGAGAGCAATGATTATTGCCAGGCCAAGGTTTTTCAGGAATACTTTACTGAATATGAAATTTTTTAAGCTCATACTGGCAAATTGTACATTAATGATAACGCAAATGTATTGATAAAATTATTATGAAATCCTGTTATAGAGAGAGTCTCTTTCAACAGGTTCAAAGCCGGCATCGCGGATGAGCTTGCAGATTTCTTCCGTCGTCATTGCGGGATTCCTTTCTTCGGCTCCAGCCATCGAATAGATCCTTGTTGTGTCATCGATGGTTCCGTCAAGGTCATCAGTTCCGAACAAAAGACTCAGTTGTGCAATTACCTTTCCCGTCATGGGCCAGTAAGCTTTAATGTGCGGGATGTTATCAAGGTAGATCCTTGCGACGGCATAATTACGGAGATCTTCAATAATGCTTACCTCACCGATGTGTGACATGCTGTTATTTGCCATCTTAAACTTCAGGGGAATAAAGGCATTGAATCCTCCGGTTCTGTCCTGAAGCTTGCGGAGCCTGTCCATGTGATCTATCCTGTGTGCATAGGTTTCAATATGTCCATAAAGCATTGTAGCATTGGATGGTATTCCCATTTTATGCGCAGTCTCATGAATAGAGAGCCACAATGCGGATGATGGTTTTTCGTTACATATTTCCGCCCTGAGCTTCTCATCAAATATTTCAGCGCCGCCCCCGGGAATTGAATCGAGACCATATTCCTTCAACATAATCAAACCCTTTTCAACAGTCACACCGGCCTTACTTATCATATAGTCGAGTTCTGGTGCTGAAAATGCTTTGATATGAAGTGAAGGCCTGTGCTGCTTGATCTTTTGTATCAGACTTCCATAATAGTGAAGATCGTAAGATGGATGGACCCCTCCGACGATGTGAGCTTCCTTCACCTCCCTGTCATCGAACCGTTTTACTATTTCAAGCATCTCCTCATGGCTGTATTCCCAGCTTTCCGGATCCGCAGCAGATTTATGGTAGGAACAGAAGCGGCAGTTATATACACATTTATTGGTCGGTTCAATATGAAAATTACGGATGAAATATGCGGAATCATTGTTTTTTCTTCTTCTGACAATTCCTGATAAGATGCCAAGAAGAGCCAGTCCGGCTTTTGTAAAAAGAAGAAAACCCTCCTCAGATGAAACACGGATACCTGCAATTATTTTATCTGATATATGCCTTATATCGCGGTCACTGATATTATCAAGCAGTTTCTTCATTCTGTTTGCCGGTTACAGCAAAATTAACAAAAAAGGCGCCTTGTATGGCACCTTTGCACTGGTATCCTGAACAGGAGTTATCCTTTTAATTTAAGTTCGGAAGATGCTGTAAGTTTCTTTCTTCCTTTTGCCCTGCGTGAAGCAAGTACCCTTCTCCCGTTGGGTG
>CAZLCF010000078.1:0-11491 GCA_964557905.1 uncultured Rikenellaceae bacterium
GCCTCTATTGCAGGGCTTACAACTTTTAATAATTTCTTATCGGAGATAAAAGCCATCTTCGCCTCACTGTGGTTGATAATGTATTGATAATCAGCAGTACTCAGGGATGTAAAAACAGGGACATGAATGATGCCGATCATTGACATTCCGAGATCAACGAAATTCCATTCGGGCCGGTTATTCGTCACGGTAATTATCTTATCGCCCTTTTTAAGCCCCAGTTCAAGAAGTCCGTAGCTGAAATTATAAGAGTGATCAATATAATCCCGGGAGCTGTACTTCACCCATTCACCATTCTGCTTGGTACACAGGGCATCCTCTTTTTCAAATAGTTTGCAGTACCTTTCAAGCAGATCAAAAGTTCTTTCTACGCTCATTGTATAATTTTTAATTAATACTGAAAAGAAATATACAGCAGGTTTCCTGACCTGATAATAAATACAATATAAATGTAGTCAACAAAAAAATAATTCTATTAAGTATAAAGACTTATAATAACCAGTCAGACATACCGACTTTTGCTTTCACTGTAATTGCACAGGTGTCCGGAAGTATTAATTTTGTCATATTAACAGAACCGGAACAAACGATCATTTATGAATGCAATGCCATTTGTAATAGGGTCCATTGCCCTTTTTGCATTAGCTTACCGGCTCTACTTCAGCTTTGTTGCAGCAAAAGTCGCTGTCAGGAATGATCTGGCACAGACTCCGGCTTACAGGTTATATGACGGGCAGAATTATTATCCTATAAGCAAATGGGTGCTGTTCGGGCACCATTTTGCCGCAATAGCAGGCGCTGGTCCGCTTGTCGGTCCGGTTCTTGCTGCCCAATTCGGATTTATGCCCGGATTTTTGTGGATGCTTATCGGAGCAGTGATGGCCGGTGCCGTTCATGATTTTGTGATCCTTACAGCATCGGTCCAGCACGACGGAAAATCACTTGCAGAAATTGCAAAAGCCGAGATAAACAAGGTTAGCGGCATTACAACAACCTTTGCAATATTACTTATAATTGTAATAGCACTTGCAGGATTAGGCCTTGTTGTGGTCAATGCACTTGCCGAAAGTCCATGGGGAACATTCACAATTGCCTCAACGATCCCTATAGCCATAATCATGGGAATATGGATGTTCAGGATACGGAAAGGTAAAACCGCTGAAGCAACGATCTTTGGTGTTATAATGCTCATACTTGCCGTTGTGCTTGGCCGCTATGTGCCCGGATCTCAATATGCAGCATGGTTCACCTTCAACCATAAGACCTTTACTATTTTGATCGCAGTGTATGGATTCCTGGCATCAGTTCTCCCGGTATGGCTTCTTCTTTCACCCCGTGACTACCTGAGCTCAATCATGAAGATATCGGTTATCGCACTTCTTGCTGTTGGACTTATCATTGTCGCCCCGGATATTAAAATGCCGGCATTTACTGAATTTGGCAAAGGAGGCGGGCCAATAATCCCGGGGAAGCTCTTCCCGTACCTGTTCATTACCATAGCCTGCGGTGCGATTTCAGGCTTTCATTCACTTGTCAGTTCAGGAACAACTCCCAAGATGATTATGAAAGAGGCTGATATAAAGCCTATTGCAGTAGGAGCGATGCTCACAGAAGGTGCAATAAGCATTATGGCGCTGATAGCTGCGACAAGCCTTCTTCCGCTCGATTATTTCCAGATAAATGTCCCTGTCGAAAAGCTTCAGGCAATACTCCCGAAGCTTCATGAGATGGGTTTCACGGAGTCAAATCTCGACCAGCTTTCAGCCAGTGTAGGCGAAAAGATTGCCGGTCGTACAGGAGGCGCTGTATCACTCGGTGTCGGCATGGCTTATATCTTCTCTTCGATCCCGGGTATGAAGCACCTTATGTCATACTGGTACCATTTCGCCATAATGTTTGAGGCTTTGTTCATTCTCACAACCATTGATGCCGGAACGAGGATCGGGAGGTTTTTACTTCAGGAAGCGATTGGCAAAGTCTATAAGCCTTTCCGTAAAACCGACTGGCTTCCCGGGAACCTTATAGCAAGCGGGCTGATTGTTTTTGCATGGGCTTATTTTATTTATACCGGAACCGTAGCCACAATATGGCCAATGTTCGGCGCTGCAAATCAACTGCTTGCCACCATCGCCCTGGCAATCGGAACATCATTTATCATAAACCGCGGCAGGGCAAAATATGCATGGATTACCATTCTACCGATGACGTTTGTCGGCATAACAACAATGACGGCAGCAATCCTTAACATAAAGAATATCTATATCCCGCAGATTAAAGATACGGTCACAATGGTTCCGGGATTGATAAACCTGGTGCTGACAGTAAGTATCATTGTTTCGGTAATCATAATCTTTATGAATGCTGTTCCAGGGTGGGTGAGAGCGAAAAAAACTAACTTAGAAGAATAACGTAAATAATTATAACATGAAGAAATCTCTGATAGTATGTATTATCCTGACATTGTTTTCAGGAATGATCCTGGCGCAAAATACTGGCTGGAAGATCACTGGCGGCAAGATCAAAACAATATGGGCAGATAGAGTGGATCCGCTTAATCCGCTGCCCGAATATCCAAGGCCCCAGATGGTACGAAGCGAGTGGGAAAGCCTGAACGGATTATGGGATTATGCAATTACACCTGAATCTGAAATAATTCCCAAGACATTCCAGGGAAAAATACTTGTCCCATTTGCCGTTGAATCGGCACTGTCGGGTGTTAATAAGCCGGTGGGACCTGGTAATATATTATGGTACAGGACAAAATTCACAATTCCGTCAACCTTCAGAAAGAAAACAATACTGCTGCATTTTGGCGCAGTTGACTGGTTGTCAGACATATATTTAAATGGCACAAAAGTCGGATCTCACCGGGGAGGCTATGATCCATTCTATTTTGATATAACCGGCTATCTGAAAGGCAGCAGCCAGCAGCTTCTTGAAATTCGTGTCGCCGACCCTGTTGAAAAAGGTCCACAGCCCCGTGGCAAACAGGTGTTAAAACCTGGCGGAATATGGTACACCTCAGTTACAGGCATCTGGCAGACAGTCTGGCTGGAACCTGTTCCTGGAACCTATATCTCTTCAACAAAACAGGTACCTGATATTGATAATCAGGTGCTTACAGTCAGCGTTGATGTGGAAAACCAGGAGCCCGGCGACCTGATCCGTGTCTCAGCATGGGACGGAGGCAAAATGATATCCGAGAAAGAATCTTCAAACGGACTTGGAATAATGCTTCCTGTAAGTAGTCCTAAACTATGGTCTCCTGATGATCCTTTCCTTTATGACCTGAAAATATCTGTCATGAGGAAAGGAAAGGTGGTCGATGAAGTGAAAAGTTATTTTGCGATGCGCAAAAGCTCGTTAATGGCTGACGAAAACGGCGTTTTAAGGATGATGCTAAATAACAGATTTGTATTCCAGTATGGTCCGCTTGATCAGGGCTGGTGGCCCGACGGATTATATACCGCACCAACAGATGAAGCGCTTCTTTTCGATATAGTCAAAACCAAAGAGATAGGATTCAATGCGATCAGGAAGCATGTAAAGGTCGAACCAGCCCGCTGGTATTATCACTGCGACAGGACCGGAATGCTCATCTGGCAGGATATGCCGAGCGGCGATCTCGGAGGAGGTCAGTGGAATACAATGCCGGGCATGGAGGGAGGATCGGATAAGATCCGTACTGAAGCTTCAGAACAAATTTACCGTTCCGAATGGAACGCAATAATTGATTACCTGCATAATTTCCCCTGCATCATTGTATGGGTGCCCTTTAATGAATCCTGGGGGCAGTTCAAAACAGCTGAGATTACAAAGTGGACGATGGAAAAAGATCCTTCACGGCTTGTGAACAGCGCCAGCGGAGGTAATTTCCACGAGGTCGGGCATATTCTCGATCTTCATAATTATCCGCAACCTGTAATGGCAAAACCTGAAGTTTTCGGCTCCAGACAGGCACTGGTGCTTGGTGAATTCGGCGGACTTGGTCTGCCGCTTGAAGGACACACCTGGCTTGATAAGGACAACTGGGGCTACAGGACATTTGAAAATGCCGATACCCTGTTTAAAACCTATTCGGGCTATCTCGACCAGATAGTGCCATTTATTAAAAGAGGCTTATCAGCTGCTATTTATACCCAGACAACTGATGTGGAAATTGAATGTAACGGGCTGATGACCTATGACAGAAAGGTCATTAAAGTTCCTGAAAATCAATTGAGAGCTGCAACCCGGAAAATGTATGACGCTGCTGGAACCATAGTATTCAAAAAATAGAATATTAAAGGTACTTATATATACAATAATATGAAAAAGGAGCTTCTGATAATTGCTGCAACAATCCAGTTTTCACTGTCAGCACAACAGGTTCAGGAAATATCTGTTCAGGCAAATAAACCAGCCTGTGATGTCCAGCCTACAATGTGGGGTGTCTTTTTTGAAGATATAAACTTTGCGGCTGATGGAGGAATTTATGCGGAGCTGGTAAAAAACCGCTCATTTGAGTTCACCTTGCCTCTGATTGGATGGAGGGAGTATGGGGATAATGGGGCAGGCCGGATTGTGCCAACATTCTATTCTCCGGCGAACGATTCAAATCCCCATTATGTCACTATTTATACAGATGCTAAATCTGGTGCCTTCAGTCTGGCAAATGAGGGATTCCGCGGGATGGGGATCAAAAAGGATAATCAATATAACTTTTCAGTTTCAGCGAGGGTAACAGGGAGTTCAGATATTAAGATGAAGATTGAACTTCTGGATCCAAAAGGGGAGATTCTAGGTGGTGCGGAAATGGATGGATTTACATCTTCATGGGGAAAGTACAAAGCTTCCTTTAAAGCGGCCAGGACAGAATCAAAAGCCATTATGCGCCTGCTGTTTACCGGCAAAGGCTCGATAGATATTGATATGGTTTCACTTTTTCCATCTGATACATGGAAAGAGAGGCCGGGAGGATTACGTAAGGATATTGTTCAGATGATTGCAGACCTTAAGCCAGGATTTGTCAGGTTTCCCGGAGGATGTATCGTTGAGGGAAGAAACATTGCAAACCGCTATCAATGGAAAACTACTGTTGGCCCCGTTGAAGAAAGAAAGCTGATATATAACCGCTGGAACAATGAAATGAGGAATCGTCAGGCCCCGGATTATTTTCAGAGCTTTGGCATGGGTTTCTATGAATATTTCCTTTTATCTGAAGATCTGGGTGCGGAACCGCTTCCTATTCTCAACTGCGGGATGTCGTGCCAGTTCAATGCGGGGGAAGTTGTTCCCCTGAATGAACTTGATCCCTATATAAAGGATGCACTCGACCTTATTGAATTTGCAAACGGCTCAGCCACAACTAAATGGGGCAGCCTCAGGACTTCAATGGGTCACCCTGAGCCCTTTAACCTTAAATTTATCGGCATTGGCAATGAGCAGTGGGAGGAACAATATTTTGAACGTTACAGGGAATTTGAAAAAGTCCTTCATCAGAAATACCCCGGGATCAAGATCGTATCCGGATCCGGGCCGAGCGCTTCCGGGGAATATTTTGATTATGCCTGGAAAGAACTGAGGAAACTGAGTCCGGCGTTGATCGATGAGCATTATTATATGCCTCCCGACTGGTTCCAGAAAAATGCGGAACGGTATGACAATTACGACAGAAATGGAATAAAAGTGTTTGCCGGGGAATATGCAGCTCATAGCAAGGATGCCGAAGCATCTGAATCGCGTAACACATGGTTAAGTGCCCTGTCGGAAGCAGCTTTTATGACCGGTCTTGAAAGAAATGCAGCTGTTGTCCATATGGCTTCCTATGCTCCCCTGCTTGCTCATATTGAGGCATGGCAATGGCGCCCTGACCTTATCTGGTTTGATAACCTTCAGGTGACAGGAACACCAAATTACTATGTTCAGAAGATGTTTTCAACACACAGGGGAACACAGGTTATACCTGCCCTTCTGGAAGGGAAGCCTCTTACCGGGGCTGACAGCCTTTATGTCAGTGCCACTATTGATAAACCCGGCACAAAAGTATATATCAAACTGGTTAATACTTCGACTTCAGTTAAACCTGTAAGACTGAACCTTTCCGGACTATCATTCCTGAAAGACGGAAAGATTGAAACACTTAAAGCACAAGGATTATACGACTTTAATTCAATAGCAAATCCGAAACTCATATATCCCACAACCGAACAGATGACAGTGTCTTCAAAAAAGATCAACACCAAAATTGAACCGCGATCAGTAAATGTAATAATTCTGAATTTCAAAAAATGAGGAGCAATTTTTCAGCCTTTTTTGCCCCGGAGCATATTTATCAAAATGTTGGTTATCTTTGACGCCTCAAACGAATTTTTGAAATAATGGAGCTATTTCAGACTCTCCTCGACTGGTACATGGCCAATCTGAACTACTTTACAGTCGCCCTGCTAATGGCAATTGAAAGTACTTTTATGCCTCTGCCTTCTGAGCTGGTTATACCTTTTGCAGCATATAAGGCTGCGCAGGGAGATCTGAATGTGTTTCTTGTTATCCTGTTCGGGACCCTCGGAGCTCTCAGCGGCGCGCTCATCAATTATTCCCTTGCATATTTTCTCGGTCGTCCGCTGGTATATAAATTCGCCGGTTCAAAGCTTGGAAGAATATTTCTTTTATCTGAGGAAAAGGTTATTCATGCCGAAGACTATTTTAAGAGAAACGGGAAATCATCAACCTTTATCGGCCGTCTTGTACCAGGTATCCGTCATCTTATCTCCATACCCGCAGGGCTGTCTAAAATGAACCTTCGCGACTTTATGTTCTATACTTTCATAGGAGCAGGGATATGGAACATCATACTGGCCGTGATAGGATATTATGTATATGAAATACGGGATAAGATATTTCCATATTTAGACGATATCCTTTATATCCTGGGAGCAGGATTTATTATTTATTTGATTATCAGAGCCATAAGAAACCGGAGGAACAAAAGAATTTAATTAAAGAAATATTCCGCAGATATTGCAGATTTTAGATTTTACCTGATCGATCAGTGCAAAATTCCTCAAAACCTTGCAACAAACTCCAGTGTCAGTTTATCAGTATGTACCGGCAAATTGCCATTCAGGTAATTCTCATAATTCAGCCTTATCTCTGAATAGAACTGTTTTGGCTCGAAACCCACATTTATCCCGAGAGTTATCCGGCTGACATCAATCTCATTACCGAATATTGAATCTCCAATGAAATCCCATCTTATGGCTGGTGTAATAAGATGTATCAGCTTGTTTTCCACACTGAAATTATAGTATGAGTGGATATACAGGCCGTCGTCATGCTGACGCAGTGACAATGTATCTGTCCAGTTGCGGCGGATGTATTCAGATTCAATAAAAAATGAGCCTGTTGAATATCGTATTTCTCCCCCGAACATTGACAGGTCATCATGATACTCTCTTTCACCAAAGTAAAGATTCCCGGCAATCCTGAATCCGGTCGTAGGGCCAACAGTAAATCTGCTGACCAGGTTTGGTTTGCTTATCCAGTGAGGATTATTGTTTCCTGTTCCGTTAACTGCTCCTAAAAGTATGTTAACAGGAATGTTACCTGTAAATTCATAGACAGCATAGAACCCAATATCACGCATGCCTTCATTAATGTATTTTGTTAAAAATGAGCGATTTGCAAAGATATTTTCTGCGGGATTCCTCATATAGTCTGAAGAGAATGGGATCTTCCTCTGTCCGAGATAAAGATCGAGATTGGAAACAGGAGTGAACCGGACATAAGCATCGAGCATCTTTATTTTTCCTTCATCATTAAGGTCAAGCTCCGCCTTGTATGACATGAAATCATTTATTTTCCCTTTTACCCCGAACCTGGCATTCCTGACCTCGAACCGCATTTTTGAGTTATCAAGGTCATATTCAATTTTCGTTTTAAGAATGCCATCAAGATCAGGAATATATTCTGATTTGGATTTAATTGTATCCTGGGATAAAAGAGAAGTCCACGCTGAAGATATCAGCAGCAATGAAAACAGGTAATATTTTCTCATCAATTTACTCATCACGGTTTACTGAAGAAGGAGAAAAAGCCGGTATGCAAACTGCTATATATTCAGCTCCGCCTTCCAATGGGGTACTGTATTTTACCCATTCGCCTTTCATTGCCAATACAGCTTCTCCTGCTGATACGGTTATCTCCTCCTTTTTGGTTTTAACATTCAGGTTTCCTTTTAAAACAACTGTATATTCATTAAAATCAGGAGTCTGCCCTGGTTCTTCCCATCCTTCAGGACTTTTCATCAATGCAATGCTTACTTCATTGCTCTTGCTGTTCACCATGCCAAAGTACTCCCTGATGATCTTTTCCTTATTTCCCGCAGCCTTAATGACAGACGGTTCTTTTATTAGCAATGCCATTCTTTCTGGTTAATTAATTTTCAAAAAAATTGGAATAATGAAAAACGGACTCTTTGAGGTTAAGTGATCTCAGCCTTACTTAATAATAAACAAAATTTCATGCTGAAACAACAATATTTATTCTCAGCACACTGTTCCTGATCATACTATATAACCTGGCAATAGACTGATAATCAATTATATTTCTGCAAATGCAACAATATAGTTATGACCGTATTTCTTCGCGCATTTAGGGCAGGTCGTAAAATAG
Organism: uncultured Rikenellaceae bacterium; assembly: GCA_964557905.1. GTDB lineage: Bacteria > Bacteroidota > Bacteroidia > Bacteroidales > VadinHA17 > LD21. The sequence continues at coordinate 8,653 of CAZLCF010000078.1, forward strand.
AAGTAATATTTTTTTGCCTTTTTATCTGTCAGAGCCAGGTATCTCCGGAACTCATTGTAATATTTTGGAACGTGATTATAGGGTCCGTCAAATACCTTGCTGATAAAAGTACCTGTAAGCTTTACATTTTCGGCACCGGGAACTTCCTTAGTCACAGTCATGTAGAGCTCACTTTTCCAGGGCGATGGATCATAAGCCAAAAGCAGAAAGTCTTTCATCTCGGGAGCAGCTCCTGCATCCTCTGCTTTTTTCCACATCCGGCCAATGATTTTCCCCATCTGTGATGGCATAGGCATATGGAAAAACTGGCGGATATAATCCCTGATAAAAGGTTTATCAACCCATTCGTGGGTGACGTAATCCCATGGTTTCGGATCAAAAACCGGGCAACATTCCTGAGAGTCTTTATGTTCAGTCATAATGATGAAGGTTTATAGGTTACAGGTAACGTTACTTAATTTTTTGGATGCAATATCCTGTTCAGCCAGTTTTCAGCCAATACCGGCCATGTAGTAGCGGCAAGGCTGACAGGTCTTAAACCATATCCATGTCCGCCGGATGGTAAAACATGCAATTCAACTGGGAGTTTTGCATCTCTCAGGGCAGTGGTCATTACCAGTGCGCTGTTCCCGTAGGTATCATCGGCGGTCTGAAAAATAAACATTGGTGGTGTTTCCTTAGTCAGCAGAAGCTCGGGTGTCAGTGACCTGTTCTCCCCCTGGTCGAGATAAGCAGGATATATGAGCATCGCAAAAGAGGGACGGCATGACAGGCTGTCCGCGGTGTCAACCGGACCATATGTCCTTTTGCTGAAAAGAGTACTGGTCCTGGCGCTGAGGCTCCCTCCAGCAGAGAAGCCCATTATACCGGTTTTTTCAGGATCAATTTTCCACTTGGCAGCATTTTGCCTGACCACTCTTAAAGCCCGCTGTGCATCCTGCAGAGCACCTTCTTTTTTCTCAGGTATCCTGTACTGAAGGACAAACGCTGAATAACCCAGGCTGTTAAGCCATGCGGCTATTTCCGTACCTTCTTTATCATAAGATAGAATCCTGTAAGCTCCTCCGGGACAAACAATTACAGCGGCGCCGTTATTAAGTTTGGGATCCGCCGGCCAAACTTCAATAGCCGGATTGGTTACTTCAGAGTACCTTAAAACATCATCCTTCCTTGCGGTATCAATTACCGGTGGTTGTTTTTCCTTTAGCTCTCCAGGCACTTTCCCGGGCCAGAGATATATGAGCTCTTTCTTTTGAGATAAACAGCTGACTGAAAGAAGAAGCAGTACAGTAATAAGTATTTGTTTCATTGTATTTAAATTGAAGGTACTATTCTACTATTTCTGCATTATCGAATTTCTGCGACTGGAAATTTACCCTTGAATGTTGTACTCTTCTTACGGTTTTACCTCCGAAAAAGCCCCATCCTCCGCTTCCCAGGAGAAAACCGAGTGCGTACAAGCCACCATTATTATTCTGCGCATACATAGTAATTTCATCATTGAAAAGCATGCCGACAAAGTCGAAAGGAGCGATGAATCCATGCCACAAGCCTCCGAAAAATCCATAGGTGTGTCCTGTAAGACACTGGTCAACTACCTCATTCTGAGCACATCCGGAAAGAAAAATAAGAATCAGGGGAAGAAATAAGAAAAGAAAGTTTTTCTGATTAATAAAAGTCTTCATCGTATAAATATTTAGTGATTTAATCCTGAATTAATATGAAAACAGATCCAGATCAATGGCTTTACCGGAAAATTTCCTTTCATGATCAAGCAGCCATTTTTTTCTTTTCAATCCTCCGCCGTAACCAACAAGACTTCCGTCCGATCCAATCACCCTGTGGCACGGGATAATGATTGCTATCCGGTTTGTGCTGTTAGCATGAGCCACGGCTCTTGCCCCTCCGGGTTTTTTTATTGATTTTGCCTGTTCCAGGTATGACTTTGTCGATCCGTACGGAATTTTCAGTAATTCGTTCCAGGCTGCTTTCTGGAATTCAGTACCTGGTGTAAGAAGAGAAAGCGAAAACTCTTTTCTTTTACCTTTGAAATACTCTTTCAGCTGCTTTTTTAGCATCCTGAGATGTTTGTTGCTGCCTTCTTTGATTGTTGCATTCAGAAGTCTTGCAAGCTCATCATACTCAGCTCCTGAGACGGTTCTTTCCGGGAACTCAAGAAGATATATACCATCCCGCGTGGCGGCGGCGATCATTTCCCCGATAGGGGTATCGATTTTTGTTGTCTTTATTACCATGCTGTCTATTTCTCAAACCTTGCGGAAATCGATTTAATATACTTGATATTCCTGAAACGCATTGCTGACCAGTCTTCATCGATCGCCACCATCCTTATCCCATGGAAGCCGAGTTCATTCAGGGCATTCCATCCGCGGTCACGTTCAAGTCCTGAGGAATACAATTTAGAGCTTTTTTTTGGATAACAGAACCATAATATGCCATCTGCCGTCAGGTTATGAAGAGCCATGGGTGCAAAGTAACTGACTTCAGAGACTGTCCTGACAAATATCATAATGAACTCATATGGACAACGCTGATCTATCTCATTATCAGTAATTACACCTTTAAGCTCTTTTGAAATTGCCCGGGAAAATATTTTTTCAGCATTGATCACTGCAATTCTTTTATAACCCTTATAATTAAGTTTTCCCAGCAGCTCTTTCATCTCAGGTTTGAATTAAAAGGCTAATTTAAAAAAAAATTGAATAATCGGATAAAAGGTTTTACCTTTGTACTCTTGGAAAATGGGGTGCCTTAAAACGACGGGCTGAGATCAAACCCTTTGTACCTGATCCGGATAATGCCGGCGTAGGAAAAGAAA
>CAZLCF010000079.1:0-11432 GCA_964557905.1 uncultured Rikenellaceae bacterium
TGATGCTTAAGGGATCAACATTTCAGGATATCAGCAGGGATATCTATTCCCTGATACTGATTGCAATTGTATTCACTACTCTTGCAGTAAACCAATATAGAAAGACGGCTTGATTAAATTCTTATTCCGAGGAGGATTATATCATCAATCTGCCCAATAGGTTCGCCCTCGTCTGAAGGATGATTGATCCAGTCATCAAGGATTTTCTCGTATACTTCCTTCTGTGAGTTCATTTCAAGCTCCTGGTTTTCAAGGAGCATTTTGGTGAAGCGGGTCTTCATGAATTTTCTTCCATCGGGTCCGCCAAACTGATCACAGAAGCCATCAGAAAAGAGATATATTGTATCACCTTTCCGGATATCAAGTTCATGACATGAAAAATCACTCATTCTTGAATAGACTCCGACCGGCATTCCGTCAGCTCTTTTTTCAATAATGGTATATTCCCCGTTTTCTTTCCTGATAAGGATCATGGGATTATTTGCCCCTGCATACTGCAAACGGTTATTTTTCAGATCGACAGCACAGATGGCCATATCCATACCATCTTTGCTTGATTCCTGTAATCCTTTCTGTTTAAGGGATAAAATGACATTTTCACGAAGGTCGTTCAGTATCTGTGCAGGCTGTACAACGCCTGATTCATTGACTATCTTGTTCAGGAAGCTGACTCCCAGCATACTCATGAAAGCGCCCGGCACGCCATGTCCGGTGCAATCAGCGGCTGTAAATATAATATGATCACCTTTTTTCGACATCCAGTAAAAGTCGCCGCTTACAATATCTTTTGGCCGGAACAGTATTAAATAATCACTGAAGTTGCTTTTAAGAATGCCCTCTTCGGGAAGGACAGCCCGCTGGATTGTCTTGGCATACTGAATGCTGTCGGTTATTTCCTTCTTCTGATAGGTGACTATATCTCTCTGTTTAGCTATCTCATCTTTTTGTTCCACTACTTCCCTTGTCCTCTCTTCAACAATTTTTTCGAGCTTAATTTTTTCTTCAATAAGCGCTTTTTCCCTGTACCTGACGAATGCAACAATTATTAAAAATATTAGTAATGACGATGAAACAAGAAACCATTTGGTTCTCCAGAACGGGGGCTTGATCAAAAAACTATACCGTGTTGTTTCTCCGATAATACCGTATTTATTCTTTGCCCTGACATTAAAAGTGTAACTGCCCGGCCGCAGATCGGAAGATGTAATGCTCCTTGCAGTTGTAAATGGTGACCATTCGCCTGCTCCGTTCCTTTCGAGGCGATATGAGAATACCAGGTCGTCGGGATTGCTGAACGAAAGGCCCGTGTATTCAATGGTGACATGATTGTCTTTGTGGGACAGTATAAGATTTTCAGGCAATCCTGACCATTTGCTTATTTTAAAATCCCTGGATTTCCAGTCAACATCTTCAAAAAAGAGCGTGATTGAAGTTATGTGAGTTTTCGGCTGAATATTAAAACTTTCATTCAGCGCAGGATTGAACCTTATGATACCGTTCTTTGTTCCAAACCATATAGATCCGTTATCGTCTCTGACAACTGAATTTGTATTGTTCTCTCCCCCGGTAAATCCGTCCTTGTTACTATAAGGGATCACTCTTGTAATTGATTGTTTGTCATCCAGTTCAATCAGATCAAATCCTTTATCAGTTCCTGCAATAACCATTGTTTTGCTGATAAAGAGAAGAGAATTGACAGTACTGGAAGAAAGAACTCCCTTTGTCGCCAGCAGGGATATGGGAATTGAATCAGCCTGAATATCAAACCTGAATATTCCTCCCCCGAAGGTGCCTATCCAGATATTTCCGGCGGGATCCTCTGCAAGAGAATTGATACGAAGGAAAGTGAGCCCATCCTCTTCATTGAAATCAGAATAGGTGGTATCTTGCAATTTGACCAGGCCTTTGAATGTCCCCATCCATATTCTGCCTCTTGAATCCTCAATGATTGTCTGAACCTCATTATTGATCAATCCCTCATCCTCGCTCATCGTAAACAGATTATCACCCGTGAACTTACCATAGCCTCCGCCAGTTCCTATCCAGAGGTTATTGCGGCTGTCGGTAAAAAGAGCGTTTATTTTAAGATCAGGCAGCCTGTAGTTGTACTGAAATCCTGACAGATTCCTGCCATCAAAAACATTGATGCCATTATTGGTTCCGATCAATATTCTGGCTCTATATTCAGTAATTGTTGTGGCTCCCATGTCATTCAAACCCTGGGCCAAAGAGCAATGCCTTACTTTCCTTATCTGGTTTCCCTCCTTTTTAAAACATGTGAATCCCTCCTCTGTAGCTGTATAAAACATATCATCTGAGCCGATAAATATGCTCAGCACCTGGTTCCCTGTAATATCTTCTGCGGAACCATATGATAGAAATTTTTCATCTTTGAACATGATTGAACCCTGTCCGAAAGAAGCCAGCCAGGTATTCCCTTCACTATCCTCCAGAATATTGAGTATCTGGTTTGAAGGAAGTCCATTTTCCCTTGTGAATATTCCGCTAATCTTATCGTTGGTTAGCCTAATGATACCGTTGTTATTGGTTGCAAGCCATATTTCACCATAATTGCGCGATAATATATCCCAGACTATCAGGCCGGGATAAATGTCATTTATTTGTGACTGGACTACTTCATACTCCTGATTTTCTTTTCCCGGGATTGCCCTGAAAAGACCGTCACCATAACTGCCCAGCCAGAAGGTCCCGTCGTTTCCTGGTTCAATGCAGAGTATAATGTCAGAAGGGATAATAGGATCTTCAACGCTTTCTATAGCTAAAGTATCTGCCTGTGAGAATGTAAGGATATTAACACCGCCCACCATTGCAAGCCATAATCTTTTACTGTCATCTTCATAGATATCAAAGATGAAGTTGCTGATAAGTCCATCATCTATTGAAAAATCCGTTATTGTAAGAGAATCGTTTATCTGTATGGCAATAAGTCCTCTATCGTTTGTTCCAACCCATATTATTCCGTTACTTGCTTCCGTTATTTTAAGGACAGATGTACCCGACAATCCCTGTTCCTCGGTGAAAGCAGTAAATTTCTCTCCATCATAGACTGTCAGGCCGTTAAATGTTCCTATCCATATATTTCCCCTGCTGTCTTCAAAGAGAGACCGGATAACGTTATCAGAAAGCCCGTCGGCTTTCGTAAATGTTTCAAACTTTGTTCCGTCAAATCTTGAAAGGCCTCCTCCGTCGGTTCCCATCCAGATGAAGCCCCGGGAATCCTCGATGATGCAATACACTGTTGACTGGGGGAGACCCTCTTCAACGGAATATTTCCGGAAGAAATACTGCTGGGAAAACAATTCTGCCTGCAGCAGAACAGATAATGCAAAAAACGTCAGGACCCTTTTATATATCACATTTCTTCAGGTTAAGTGGTTTTATTCTTTTAACATGAAGATGAACTGTCCTCCTTCATCGCCTGCATTTCTTATCGGGCTGTATGCCGGTGTCTGGAATGAATTATTTACCACAGGTATCTTCAGGGATTCAAAAACCTGGCCTGCATCAAGATATTTTTCGGCATTTTTGGTAAGAGCCTGAAGGAAATAATATGCAAAGACCGAATGGCCTTCCTTCCCTTTATCCATAACCGGTTCAACACCACCGGATGTAAGGGCTTTCCTGCTGTTGAGCGAATATACTTTCTGATAATATTTGGTTGAATTCTCATAAGGGATCGTCATAGTTTTCCCCCTGAAGATATCGCCGCTGAAACATGCATCTGTGACAAGAAGAGTATGTTTTGAGTTGATCCCTGAGAGGAATGACCGGATATCTTCATTGGAGATATATTTTGAAATAGTTTTTGATGAGGCATCAATCGGCACCCAGAATCCCTTATCCATGTTTTCCAGGTATTCCCCGTGTCCCGAATAATATATAAAGACATTATCGTTGGACTTGACATTCTGCATCAGCCATTCAAATTCCTTTAATATGTTATCACGGGTAGCATCTTTATTATAAAGTGATTTCAGGTAATTGAATGTATACTTTGCCGAAAGAGTTTCAGCAACGCTTTTAGCGTCATTAACGGCATTTTGCAGCTGGGGCCATTCGCCTGTGTACTGGTCAATCCCGATAATGAGACCATAGTATTCTCCTACCTGGACAGATTTCATAGCCTGGGCGACATTCAATCCTTTAAGAGGATCATTCCCGCCGCGGAATTCGCTGAAATTCTGGGCCAGGGATTTATCAATCTCCTTTTTGACAGGCTTATCAACCTCAACTGAAAGATCCAGATCGTTCACATTTGTAATATCCGCCCCTGCAATCTCAAAACTGACCGGTATTATCGAATCGTTGTAATTTTTATTTGCAAAGAACTGCAGGGTAAGAAGCTGCTCTTCTCCGGCCTTGAGTGAAGGGACTTTCTTAAAGTCAACCACTTCAACATTTTCAGGAACTTTATAGCTGATTGACAGGTTTGTGGCGTCTTTATTTCCCACATTGGTGACATTGACTGTTAAGGTAACAGCTTTGCCGATTGCCACTTTATCGCTGCCGGTAATGAATTTATAATCCATTATCAGGACCTTTGATTTTTCTTCTTTTACCTCATCGAGATAAGCGATCTCAATATGATCGATCATTATGGTGGAGTTATCTCCCACCTGGAATCCCAGGAGGTTACCAAAGAATGGTTCAAAAGGCATTGTATGGACAAGCTTTTCGTTAAGGAAAAAGTAATATTTATCCGATACTTTCCTTACGGTCAGCTTGTTGAATGCATACCTGTTAACGTCATCGGAAAGAGTGAAGGGGACGTAATCAGAGAATTTACCGTCATATTTGTCAATAGTATAATGGCCTCCCCCGGTGAGAAGAAAATCGAATTGACGTACCGGATTAACCGATTTCCCCCATTGAAGGCCATAGCCCTTATCCATCTGACCCTCAACAAACCTTAATGAAGTTTCAATCTCAAAGTCACGGTTCTGGTCTATTATAGCCGGGAGGAGATCTTCTTTCGACTTGGTGGTCAATGACTGGAAAACCAGGTAACCGTCTTCAATGCTTTCCGACCAGCTGTTCTCCTCAATGCCAAGCAGCCAGTAGTTATTAAATTTGCTGAAGTCATCCTGCAGGACGAACTGATTTTTCAGCCCCTTGCTGAAGTTGTAATAAGAAGGGGTGGGTTTTTCCTGAGCCATAATGGCAGCAGCTGCAAGAAAAAATGAAAATGCAAATAAGATTCTTCTTGGTGACATGACTTTACAATATTAAATACTAAATATCTGTCTTTTATTTACCAGCTACCGGCAACGGGCGACCGGAATGATACTAAGGTATTCCTTTTGCCTGATGCCTGCAGCCTGATGCCTTTAAATCAAATCCCATACCAATCTTCGCAAGGTCCGTGTACAACCTAAAATTACTATATTTTAAGGACATGGCTGATTTTTATATGAATTTTTTGACTTACGTATTATTATGTTCTATCAAGGACAATATTACTTACATCAAATAACCTTATAAATAATTGTTTTTGAAGGTATTTTGATGTAATTTATCAAAATATTTATTCAAAACCTGATCGTTATGAAAATCCCCTTTCTGAAGAAACAGGTTCTAATAATGCCATTTCTCCTCACTAACCTGGTTCTTTTACCACAGACATTCACCGAACAGACAGATATAGTTCTTCCGGGTGTTTCAGGTGGGACGCCATCGTGGTGTGATTATGATAACGACGGAGACATGGACATCCTTATTTCAGGATTCGGGTCGGATAACTATTTAACTGTAAAAATCTTCCACAATGGTGGCGGTAACACTTTTACTGAGCAGACCGGCATTTTCTCTCCTGCGATACCTTCTGCATATTCTTTAGCATATGCAACTACCATCTGGCAAGATTTCAATAATGATGGATTAGTTGATATTCTGATAAACAGTCCATCTGGTTCAGGAGGAAGCCAAATGCTGATATACAAGAATGAATTAACTTCATTTACCCAACAGGTAAAAATTGATTATCTGAACTTCGGGAACAATTCAGTTAGTTGCGGAGATTATGATAATGATGGCGATCAGGATATTTTAATGGTGACCCATGTACGGACAAAAATACTTCAAAACTGTGGAAATTTTATTTTCAAAGAACAATTCTCAGTCTCAATACCTGGTGAAAACAATAGTTTTTCAAAATGGGGTGATTTTGATAATGATGGTGATCTGGATTTAATCATTTCCGGAAATTCAGGAACAAAGATTTATGAAAATCTTGGCAATGGCAACTTCACCAGTATTCTGTTTAACGGCATTACAGGTAAATCGACTGAATGGGGCGATTATAACAATGATGGTTTATTGGATATTCTGATTGCAGGGTATGGTAACAGCAGGATATATAAGAACAATGGTGATAAAACTTTTTCCTGGCAATCGGACATTATCCTGACATGGACAGGGGATGGTAAAGGAATCTGGGGGGACATAGATAATGACGGTGATCTTGATATAATTGTTATTGGTACTGACTATACAAACTATTTTGCGAAAATCTGCCTTAATAATGGAGATAATACTTTTACTGAAGTTCCAGAATCAGGTATTGACGGCGTCAACGAAGGTTCAATAAGCCTTGCTGATTATGATTATGATAATGACCTTGATATTATTTTATCAGGGAAAAACGGACCTGTAAAAGTATGTAAAGTTTACAAAAACAGCTCTGCAGGGAACAATCCCCTGCCGGAAGCGCCTACAGGACTATCAGTGGTTTCAGCAGGTAATGATATAATCCTTAAATGGAATAAAGTTACTTCTGACAATACTCAAGCCAAAGCGCTTTCGTACAATATTATTGCCGGAATAACATCCGGAAGTTGTGACCTGGTAAGCCCCGAGTCATCATCTGGCGGATATCACAGGATTTCGGATATGGGGAATGCCCAGCTCGATACCACATATGTCCTTAGGAATATAAAGAAGGGTAATTATTTCTGGAGAGTGCAGGCAATAGATAACAGTTTTAAAGGAGGTTCATTTTCATCTGAAACAACATTCACATATTCAATATCTTATCAAGCATATGGACTGAATATGGTAAGAACCGGAGGTACAGAAGCTGACCTGAACTGGTCACGGGGCAATGGAGATAATTGTATAGTATTTATGAAACAAGGTAATTCCGGAACAGCATTACCTTCAGATAATACGACTTATACATCGTCAGACATTTTGGGATCAGGATCACAGATAGAGAGCACAGGATGGTACTGTGTATATAAAGGTAACGAGAATTCAGTTCATATAAAAGGACTGGCTTCACTTACAGAATATATTGTTCAGGTACAGGAATTCACGGGTAGCAGTCCAAATGAAAAATACAATAATGCGGTATCGGAACAGAATTCAATTTCACTTCAAACAGGATTATTCACTGAATTATATGATGCGGATCTTACAGCAGTAAATTATTCATCAATGGGTACAGTTCAGTCACAGGATTGTTACTGGTTTGATATTAATAATGACGATGATCTGGATTTGTTCATGATAAGCTTTTATGATTATTCTATTTATCTGAATGAAGGAGACGGTTTATTCACAAAATCATCAGCAACTCTTTTTGACGGAGATGCAGCAGCCTGCGGGGATTTTAATAATGACGGATATATCGACATAATAATAATGGCGTCATCCGAAACCAGGATTTACGAAAATAATAAAGATGGCACCTTCAGTCAGCTTGGCGGCACATCCCTGACAGGAGCACAATATGGATCAATAAACTGGGTAGATTATGACAATGATGGTGATCTGGATATTTTTCAAACAGGTGAAACCGGATTTACTAATTGTATCGCAAAAATCTACAGAAACAATGGTGATAAAACATTTACAGAAATGTCAAATCATAATTTACCGGGTATCAGACTGGGTACTTCAGACTGGGGCGATTATGACAATGACGGATACATGGATGTTATCTTAATAGGAATAAATATTGAAGGATCACCTATATGCAGCATATTCAGGAATAACAAAAAGGGAGGTTTTACTGAAACAGCAAACCTGGAATCGCAATTAGGTTCCGCAGACTGGGGCGATTACGACAACGACGGTGATCTGGATATACTCCTAATCTTAGACTATGGCAACAAGATCTACCGCAATGAAGGAAACGGTTCATTCGTTGCTCAGAATCAGATTTCTCTGAGCTCATCATTATACGGACATGGAGACTGGGGTGATTATAACAACGACGGATATCTCGATATAATAATCTCAGGTTATATGGGTACATATATACCTTTAACCAAAATTTATAAGAATAACAAAGACAACACTTTCCAGGAAGAAATTAATTGCACTTTGACCGCAGCGGGTTTCAGCGCAACTGCATGGGGAGATTATGACAAGGATAAAGATCTTGATGTACTGTTAATAGGTGTCTCAACCGACAGCGCTTTTGCGAAAATTTACAGAAACGATATTGAAAGCGACAATCTTGTTCCTGAAGCTCCGTCGGGACCAACTGCAACTGTAAACAAATCGTCAGTTGAACTTAAATGGAATGCCGTCAGAACTGACAGCACAGGCTATCCAGGAATGACTTATAATATTATGGTCGGAACAACAAGCGGCGGCAGTGACATTGTCTCTCCTCATTCATCCTCCACAGGATTCAGGAGACTGGCTGAAATGGGGAATGCAAATCTGGATACAACTTATATTCTGGAGAATTTACCATTTGACGATTATTACTGGAGTGTACAGGCGGTAGACAATGGATTTGCAGGCAGCGCTTTTTCTATATCTGACACATTTTCAGTTGTTCCCGTTCAGGCAAAGAATCTGACTGCAAAAATTATAAGCGATTATAGTCTTCTTCTTAAATGGGAAAGAGGTAATGGTACACGCTGTGTCGTGTTCTGCAAAGAGACCTCCACAGATGTTGCGGCTCCGGTTAATAATAAAAGTTATTTGCCTGATAATGAATGTGGTTATGGAGAACAAATCGGATCAACAGGGTGGTATTGTGTATACAATGGCAGAATTGATAGTGTGATCATCACCGGTTTAAAATACAAGACGGATTATAGTTTTCATGTAATTGAATACATAGGAGAAATAGGGAGTGAACAATACTTTACAGAATTACCGGATGGAAATCCCGGAGTATTCAGCACTGGTCTCTTTTCAGAGCAGACAAGTATTCCTCTGAACAATGCATATTTTAATAATTTTGACTGGGGTGATTATGATAATGACGGATTTTCGGATATATTAATACCTGGTCTTCCTTCAAAGCTTTACAGGAATAATGGTGATAATTCCTTCAGCGAAGTAGGCACAGCTAACCTGCCATCAGTGAGTTATGGGGAAGGTCTATGGGGTGATTATGATAATGACGGCGACCTTGATATATTATTAACCGGAGCATTGAATGATTTACGTACTTCTTTGCCTGCAATATCAAGAATTTATCGTAACGACAGCCTGGGAATATTTACTGAACAAACACAGATATCCCTGGACTCAGTTTTTTACTCCGCGGCAGACTGGGGAGACTATGATAATGATGGAGATCTGGATATTATCCTTACCGGTGCAACTGGGGACGATCCATACTATAATCCCATATCAAAAATATACATGAATAACGGGGACGGGACTTTCACTTATCAGTCTCAGATTAACCTTCCGGGAATTTACCGGGGTGATGTTAAATGGGTAGATTATGATAATGATGGGGATCTTGATTTACACCTGGCAGGATCACAAACATATGATTACTGGAGCAGTGCTATTTCGAAAATTTATAGGAATAACGGTGACAATACCTTTACTGAACAATCGCAGATTGACCTGCCTCGTCTGTGGGAAGCTTCCATAGACTGGGCAGATTATGATAATGACGGTGATATGGATGTGGTTATGACGACACCTGGAATGCTGTATGCGTACAGGAATGAGGGGGATTTATTTACAAATATTTTACTTGAAAGTTATGGTTATAGTTCCCTGGGTACTGTTTGCTGGGCAGACTATAACAATGATGGCTTTATGGATATTCTATTCTCGCATTTTCATGCTGCCGCAATTATCTTTAAAAACAATAATGGAGAAAGTTTTTCAATTCTGAATGATGGCTCTTTCAAATTCACTATGACCGAGGGTATGAAATGGTGTGATTATGATAATGATAGTGATATAGATATCTTAATTTACCAATGGGGGGAAAATTGTAAATTATATAAAAACAACCTGTTTATGAGTTCAGGTTCATTTGCGCCCAATGAACCGGCAGATGCACCAGACGGACTTAAAGCCGTTTATTCCCCGGAAGGCATTACTTTGAGCTGGAATCCGGTTACAGGTGATGAAACAAAATATAAGACTTTATCGTATAATATTAAATTAGGGACTTCCTATAACAGTGAGAATATTTTTCCGTCGCAATCCGACAGTGCCGGATACAGGAAAATAGTGAGGCTCGGCAATGTTCAGCTTGATACAACACATATTCTGAAAAACTTTCCGGCTGGCAAATATTACTGGAGAGTTCAGGCTGTCGATCAGGGATTTACAGGGGGCAAATGGTCAGCAGTAGATTCATTCGAGGTCAGAAATGTCCAGACCTTCTATTCGGCAGATGAGGTTTGCCTTGGATTCCCAACTGCTTTTACCGATCAGTCTGTCGCCACTGACGGCATTGCATCATGGAAATGGGATTTCAAAGACGGTACTACATCTTCTGTTCAAAATCCTGTCCATCTGTATTCTGCAAGCGGCACATATAATGTCAAACTAGTAATCACGGATAATGGCGATGTCAAGGACTCCCTCGAAAAGGCAATTATCGTCAAGGCCCGTCCAAAAACCGGTTTTACAGCTCCGTCCGTATGCCAGGGAATACCTGTAACTGCCACAAATACAACCAATAATAATGGTTTAACCATAACATCATGGAAATGGGACTTCAGTGACGGACAGACATCAACGGTCCAGCAGCCGGGTCCGCACGGATACCTGAATGCGGGAGATTATTCAGTAAAACTGAAAGCAACCGCTTCCAACGGCTGTACTGACTCCGTGACAAATACTGTCACAGTAGGAGTCTATCCTGTTGCTGCAGTCACAGCAAATGCACCCCTTACTTTCTGCAAAGGGGGCAGTGTCACGCTCTCTGTTCCTTATAACGATGACTATCTTTATACATGGCAGATTGACGGGACGAATCTTACAGGGGGCACTTCAAACAGTTATATTGCACAATCAACAGGGGATTACAGTGTCAAGGTGGTCAATTCCAAAGGAAATTGTACAACAACTTCTTCTGAGGTGTCAGTCACGGCACAAGACGCTCCCGTGGCACCACTGATCTCTTCTGACGGGGTATTGGAATTCTGCCAGGGCGACTCTGTTGTATTGAGTGTAACAGGCACAACAGGTAA
>CAZLCF010000080.1:0-11403 GCA_964557905.1 uncultured Rikenellaceae bacterium
TCCTTATCGGTTCCCCTGGAAAAATATATTCTTTCAAAGGAGCATTTGCGATGTTCTGTTTCCTCCCTTATCCTGCCGACCGAAGTTTCGCCTGAAGCTTTAATGATTAAAGCATGAGCCGGAGGCAGTTCAATAACCTTATCGGTCCTGATATTAAAGACAGTCTGTATGACAGGCCTTTCAGATGCTGCCACAACCACCTCATCATCAATATAATAATACGCCGGCCTGATACCAGCCGGATCTCTCATTACAAATGCATCACCATGTCCAACCATTCCTGCCATGACATATCCGCCGTCCCAGTCACGGCTGGCTTTTGACAGAATAGTCGCCAGATCGAGGTTCTTTTCTATCAGCGGAGAAATATCTTTTTTTGAATATCCCTGCTCCTTGAATTGCCTGAATAATTTTTCGTTCTCTTCATCAAGGCGGTGTCCGATGTTCTCAAGGATTGTAACCGTATCCGAAAAATCTACAGGATTCTGTCCAAGGTCAATAAGGCTTCCGAAAACTTCGCCCACATTTGTCAGGTTAAAGTTCCCGGCCATAACAAGGTTTTTAGATTTCCAGTTATTCTCACGGCTTACAGGATGGACATTGTCAATACTATAACTTCCATATGTGCCATATCTCAGGTGCCCGAGATAGATATCGCAGGCAAAAGGAATATTCTCCTTTACAAATCCCTGATCATTGATTTTCGCTCTGCTGATCCTGTCAATATCCCCGTAGATCAGATCGAAGATCTCCTTTATTGGATTTACCCTGTTTGATCTTTGCCTGAATATATACCTGTTCCCCGGCTTAACATTCAGTTTTATGCCTGCTATGCCTGCCCCATCCTGTCCCCGGTTATGCTGTTTTTCCATCATGAGATACATTTTCTGGAGGCCATAGTCCCATGAACCGTATTTATCAACATAATAATCCAGCGGCTTAAGCAATCTCAGCATTGCTATGCCGCATTCATGTTTAATTATATCACTCATAGTTAATTTTTATCCTGGTCGGGAAAATTTATTATCGCAGGAACCAGATAAGCATCAGGGAATTCCTTGCGTACCATCAGGAGATATTTGAATCCTTCTGTTCTTGTTCTGTAGTTGCCGGCCCTTACCATGAAATATCCGGGTTCCTGGTATTGGGCATAAGATACTATATCGGGAAACTTGTTTATGAACTCTGCTCTTGTCTTGGCTGATTCTTCGCGGGCCTGCCTTACAGAGCTGTAATAGATCTGTATACGGAAACCTTCCATCCCCTGTGTTCCTTCAATGGTCCTGTTCTTTCTGGATGCAAGGATATAACGGCTTAAGAGACTGTCAACTGCCGGATCCTGGTTAATGCTGAGTCTGCCTTTTGTTTCGTTGGATCTCTTGAAGAAATCAGCTGTTTTTACAAAAGCCTGCGATCTGCATAATCCGGCAGGGAGTAAAAGAATAATCACCGATGAAAAGATCTTTCGGAACATGCGGTAAAGATAGGATTATTGCATTAATGATTTCAGTGCCAGGTAGTAGTTTCCGCCTTTCGATCCTGCTACCAGAAGATTCCCATCGTAATTCAGATCGAGATCTTTTCCAAAAGCATCAGTATCCTTTGAATCGCAGATATCGAACATTCTTATCCTGCCGGCATCCGATCCATCATCCGGATCTGCCATGTTTATTAAGAAGCAGTTGGTATTGAGCATCATCAGAACTTCATTATCATCAAATATCAATGCAGTTCCGGCATTTGATTTTTCCAGGTATTTCTTCCATCTGATTGATCCTGAAGAGGTCAGAGATACTAAAAACGAATTATACAGGACACTCTCTTCTGCAGATAATTCCGTTTCCCCCGAAACATATATATTTCTTTGACCGTCGAGAATAATACCAAGTGCCGCAGCACCGAAATCGGGATTGGTATAAAGTTCGGTTTCCCATATTTTATTGAATTCGGCTGTGTATTTTGCCACGCTGGCCTGTGATTTTGCCCCGGTTTTCCTTCTGGTCAGGGGGAGAAAAATATTGCCTGAACCATCAGATGTGATTTTGTTTGCAGCAACAAAACCGGTCTCTGTAATTGTCTTTTTTTCAATAATCTGCCCGGTAGTATCAAATTTCACAAAAAATATTCCCGCACTGCCTGAAACCGCGGAATCGGGAATTGCTGTTCCTGCTGCCACAAGATTCCCGCTCCCTGAATATGACAAGCTGGTAAGTTCCACCTTAAACGAGGCTGTTAATACTGTGTCCCATACTTTGCTCCCATCGTTATCAATACAGGCAAGCAGCATCTTGCCTTCATTATTGCCTCCCGTGATAAAGCGGGATGTATCGAACCATACAGAATTGAACAAACCTTTCCTTTCAGAAGTAAATTCAACCTCTGTTTTTTTGTCCTTTGTGAGCTTAAGAAGATAAGGATTGTCATTTATTGTTCCGCAGCTGACAATTCCTGAGTCGGCAGAGGATCTCAAAAAGAATGCATTCCCCGGCCCGAATGATTTTTCCCAGATGAAATCATTTGTCGCCTTATTACATGAAACAACAGTTAAAGAAAGTGCCAGTAAAACCAATGATTTTCTCATAGCATAATTTTTCTATTCCAGCGCTTCCGCAAGTTCATCGGTCATTTCAAGGTTATGATAAACATTCTGGATATCGTCATCATCCTCAAGTGATTCGATGAATTTAAGGACTTTCCTGGCCGATTCAACATCCAGCTTCTTGGTATCATTCGGAATTCTTTTTAATCCTGATTCTTCCGGTTCAATACCGAGTTCGCTGAGTTTTCTTGAAACACTGCCAAAATCTTCCTTGGCACATGTAATTGTGACAGTATCTCCGTCAATTTCAAAATCCTCAGCACCGGCATCGATCATTTCGAGCTCTACCTCTTCAAGTGACAATCCTTCATTCCTGAAAGTAAAAATCCCTTTTCTGTCAAACAGGAAACTGAGCGATCCTTTTGTCCCCAGGTTGCCTCCATGCTTGTTGAATGCTGATCTTATTGCGGCTACAGTCCTGTTGTTGTTATCGGTGAGACACTCTGCATAAACAGCAATCCCGTATGGCCCATATCCCTCAAATGAAGTTTCAGTATAGTTTTCCGCATCAGATCCTGTAGCTTTTTTTATAGCACGTTCAATATTATCCTTGGGCATGTTGGCGCCTTTCGCGTTCTGAATCGCAAGCCTTAACCTTGAATTTGAATCGGGATCACCTCCTCCTTCTCTTGCAGCAATTATTATCTCCTTTATGATCTTGGTGAAGATCTTTCCTCTTTTGGCATCTGCTGCACCTTTCTTCCTCTTAATTGTAGACCATTTACTGTGACCTGACATATAACATGTTTTAATATTCCGATGCAAAATTAAATATTTCTTTAATACATCATTCATAGTTTATACTTTTGTAAAACTAATTTAAGGCTTCAGGCAACTGGCGACGGGCAACAGGTTTTCATTATCATATTCCCCTGTGGCCTGATGCCTGACGCCCGATGCCTCTGATTTACTTTCAGTATCTTTATGACATACACAATCTCACTCTGATTAAGAAATTATATATAGAAACCTACGGTTGTCAGATGAATGTTGCTGACAGCGAGGTTGTTGTCTCAATTCTTGCTGAAAAGGGATATACGCTTACAACTGACATAAACGATGCCTCTTTAGTTCTGGTTAATACTTGTTCTGTCCGTGAAAATGCCGAACAGCGTATCTGGAACAGGCTTAAAGCTTTCCGGCATTTGAAAAAGCAAAACAAGGGACTGATAGTCGGATTGATCGGATGCATGGCGGAACGGCTTAAGGGAAAAGTGCTGGAGACCGAACAGCTTGTTGATATTGTTGCAGGTCCTGATGCTTATCGTATGCTGCCACTGCTTGTTTATGAAGCAGAATCGGGGCATAAAGCCGTGAATGTATTGTTATCCCGCGAAGAGACGTATGCAGATATCGCGCCGGTCAGAATGGATAAGAATGGAGTCTCTTCATTTGTTTCAATAATGAGGGGATGCAATAATATGTGCGCATATTGCGTGGTTCCATTTGTAAGGGGAGCTGAAAGAAGCCGGGATCCTGAATCCGTTATAAGGGAGGTAACGCAGTTGTTTAAATCGGATTACAGGGAGGTGACTTTGCTTGGGCAGAATGTCGATTCATACGGATGGGAAAATAATGGCATTATTACGGGTTTCCCTCAGCTACTTGAAAAAGTGGCAAAGGTAAATCCTTTGCTAAGGGTGAGGTTTTCGACTTCTCATCCCAAGGATATTTCCGATGATCTTTTAAGTACCATAGCTCGTTATGATAATATATGCAAGCATATTCATCTTCCTGCCCAGAGCGGGAGTACACGTATCCTCAATCTCATGAACCGGGAATATACAAGGGAATGGTATATGGACAGGATAAATGCGATCAGGATGACAATACCTGATTGTGCCATCTCGACCGACATGATATCCGGTTTTTGCACCGAAACTGAAGAGGATCATCAGGCATCACTTTCACTTATGGAGTGGGCGGGTTTTGATTTCGCCTATATGTTCAAATACAGCGAAAGGCCGGGAACCAGAGCTGCCAGGAAGTTAAAGGATGACGTCCCGGATAATATAAAAACAGCCCGGCTGAATGAAGTTATCTCTTTACAGAACAGGCTTTCGGTTAAATCAAAAAGGAATGATGTTGGCAAGGTTTTTGAGGTGCTTGTTGAGGGATTTTCAAAAAGATCCGACGAATATTTATCAGGCCGTACATCACAGAATAAGATTGTTGTGTTTCCGAAAGAAAATGCAAGGAAGGGAGATTATGTCAAGGTTCTTATTGAAAGATGCACATCAGCTACACTTATCGGAAAGATTGCAGGATATTAAAAGAATTGCATTTAAAAATTATTTCGTGTATTTTGTAATGAATTTTAAAGGAAGTTTAAAATGAGGCTTAAGATTATACTTGTAATTCTTCTTTCATCATTAATGATCAATGGTCTGAACGGTCAAAAGAAAAGCAAAAAAATCACCGTTACGGGCTATGTGGTTGATTCCCGCCAGCATCCTGTTTCTGAAGCTATTATAATGATTGACGGTGTAAAGACAGATTATCTTACGGACGAGAAGGGATATTTCAAGATCAGGATCAAATCTTCGGCTGGGAAAATCGGGATTTTCACTTTCACGTCAGGAATTACGGAGGAACTTATCAAAGGAAGGACAAGGATCAATTTCGTTATCCCTGTTATCATTCCTTCGGAAATATCCGGCAAGGAGGATCCGGCTTATAACGAAGAAATCGATATCGGTTATGGAACGGTAAAAAAGAAATATCTCACAACTCCTGTCAATAAAATAAATGGCAATAATAAAAAATATGCCTCATACAGTTCAATTTATGAAATGATAGCGGGTGAGGTTCCCGGGGTCCAGGTTAATGGCAGATCCATAATAATCCAGGGGACAGGTTCTTTAAACCTTAGCAGTGAACCATTGTTTGTCGTTGACGGAGTACAGATTAGTTCGATAGATGACATTTCTCCGCAGACGGTTAAATCAATTGAAATCCTTAAAGGTGCTTCTGCGTCCATTTATGGATCACGGGGCGCAAACGGGGTAATTCTGATAAATACAAAGGGCGCAATAAAATAACAGGGGAATATTAGCCTTTGTTCTTTAAGACAATCTTAAGCTGGAGTTCGTTGAGCTGCTTTTCTGATATTTGTGAGGGAGTATCCAGCATAACATCCCGTCCGGAATTATTTTTGGGAAATGCTATGAAATCACGGATAGAATCCTGACCCCCGAACATTGCAACCCATCTGTCGAATCCGAAGGCAATCCCCCCGTGAGGAGGGGCTCCGTACTTAAAGGCATTCATCAGAAATCCGAACTGTTCATTTGCCTCATCTTCAGTGAATCCCAGTACTTTAAACATAAGCTTCTGAACTGATGCGTCATGCATCCTGACCGAACCGCCCCCAATCTCCACTCCGTTGATCACAAGATCGTAAGCATTTGCCCGCGCTTTGCCAGGATTCGTTTCCATCAGGTGAAGATCTTCCGTCTTGGGTGATGTGAAGGGGTGGTGCATCGCAAAAAACCTCTTCTCCTCCTCATCCCATTCGAGCAGAGGAAAATCAACTACCCATAAAGGAACGAATGTATCTTGTTTTCTTAATCCGAGCCTGTTGCCCATTTCAAGCCTCAGCTCCGAAAGGGCTGTTAAAGTCTTTTTCTTTTCACCGGCAAGGATTAATACAAGATCTCCCTGTTTTGCACTCATTGCCGCTGTCCATATACTGAGATCCTCCGCTGAATAAAATTTATCAGCCGATGATTTAAGTGTGCCATCTGTACCATACTTTAAATAGACAAGACCTCTGGCTCCTATCTGAGGCCTTTTAATGAATTCTGTCAGCTCATCGAGCTGTTTTCTTGAATATTCAGAACATCCTTCAGCACATATCCCGCCGATATATTCAGAGCTGTCAAAAACCTGAAATCCGCGGCCTTTAACTATTCCGGTCAGGTCTGTAAATTTCATCCCGAATCTAAGGTCGGGTTTATCAGTACCATAATTCTCCATGGCTTCATGATAAGGAATTTTTTTGAACGGCTCCGTAAATTCAATTCCTTTAATCTGCATGAAAAGATATTTTGCGAGACCCTCAAAAGTGTTAAGGACATCATCACGTTCCACAAACGACATTTCACAGTCTATCTGTGAGAACTCCGGCTGCCTGTCAGCCCTCAGATCTTCATCGCGAAAACATTTGACCAGCTGAAAATACTTGTCAAATCCGGCCACCATCAGCAGTTGTTTGAGCGTCTGTGGTGATTGTGGCAATGCATAGAATGTTCCTGGCTGCATTCTGCTGGGAACGACAAAGTCGCGTGCGCCTTCAGGAGTGGATTTGATAAGGGCAGGTGTTTCAATCTCAACAAAACCTGTGGAATCCATGTACCTGCGGACTTCCTGAGCCACCCTGTGACGAAGGATAATATTGTTTTTTACAGAATTCCTGCGGAGATCAAGATACCGGTACTTCATTCTTAACTCCTCCCCGCCGTCTGTTTCGTCTTCAATAGTGAAGGGAGGAAGCTCGCTGCGGTTGATAATATTCAGCTCAGCAACTTCAATCTCTATTTCACCTGTCGGTATCTTAAAGTTTTTATTGCTGCGTTCCCTTACTTTTCCCTTTGCCTGAATAACAAATTCTCGTCCCAGTTTTCTGGCCTGATCGCACAATTCCTTATCAGTTTCCATATTGAAGACCAGCTGGGTTATTCCGTAACGGTCACGAAGATCAACAAATGTCATCCCGCCAAGATCCCTCGATTTCTGAACCCATCCGCATAAAGTGACATCATTCCCGGTGTTTACCAGTGTGAGCTCGCCGCATGTGTGTGTTCGGTACATTCTCTTTTGTTTAAGTTTCAGCAAAATTAAGAAAATAATCAGATTGCAAAGAGTCATGATTTCTTCCTAATTTTGAGCGATATAGATTCGTGATGAAAGAAAACAAAAATGAGATATTCATGAAAGCAGCGCTCGCAGAAGCAGGGAAAGCCCTTGATAAACAAGAGATCCCGGTAGGAGCCGTAGTGATTTGTAAGGATACTGTTATTGCAAGGGCGCATAATCTTATGGAAACTTTAAAGGATCCCACTGCGCATGCTGAGATGCAGGCAATTACTGCTGCTACAAACTGGCTTGGAGGAAAATATCTTACAGGATGTACCATATATGTCACTCTCGAACCATGTGCAATGTGCGCCGGCGCTATAGGCTGGAGTCAGGCATCAGCTCTTGTTTATGGGGCTGCAGATGAGCAGAAGGGCTATACTAAAATCAAAGGTCAGCTTTTGCATCCTAAAACCAAGGTTACTCCCGGAGTCATGGAAAAAGAGTGCAGGGATCTTATAGTTAAATTCTTTAAACCCAGGAGGTAAGGTTATTTGAAAAAAACCATTTAAGTTTACTAAAATTTAAAGTCATGACATTCGATAACAGTAAAACTATCATCGGCGTCAGGATCAAGCTATTCTTTGCCACAGTCTTGTTCCTGGCCTATATTGCCCTGACCTACGTGGCAAAACTGATAAAATTCCCTCTTCTGGGACTTAGTGATATAGTTTGGACAGTGATACTTGTCGCTATATGGCTTATTATTGCTTTCCTGCCAATGATCCTTAATTATCAGTTTGTTTTCTTTTCCGATGAGGGAGAGAAATTAGTATTCAGATACTTTATTGCAGGAATTGTCAGCGGGAAAAAGAACTCAGTTGAAATAAACAAAAGAACATTTGCAGGATATAAAACTGAATCCAGGTTTTTCGGACTGATCAAAAGCGTTATCCTTTTTCAGCAAATGGGACAGGGTGTAGCAAAATACCCGCCGGTGTATATAAGTGCACTTACACGTGAGCAGCGATCCAAACTCTTCATGTTGCTCAATAAATATGCCCCGAAAGTGTAAGGCATAACATGAGTTAAATCATTTTTAATGAATAAAACAGACTTCAATTTTGAATTTCGGATTTCGGATTTCGGACTTCGAACTTCGGACTTAGTTGTATTAACCTATAATATTATATTATCATGAATGTAGATAAGATTATGAACAACCTCGAAAAGAAACATCCCGGAGAGGTTGAGTATTTGCAGGCGGTAAGAGAAGTGGTTGAATCCATTGAGGAAGTATATAACGAAAATCCGCAGTTTGAATCCGCCAACATCATTGAACGGATCATTGAACCCGACCGTGTATTTACCTTTAAAGTACCATGGATGGACGATGAGGGAAATGTCAAAGTGAACCTGGGATACAGGATCCAGTTTAACAATGCAATAGGTCCTTATAAAGGAGGTCTCCGATTCCATCCAAGCGTCAACCTGTCCATTCTCAAGTTCCTCGGTTTTGAACAGATATTCAAGAATGCCCTGACGACTCTTCCGATGGGAGGAGGCAAAGGCGGATCTGACTTTGATCCTAAAGGAAAATCTGCCGGTGAGGTGATGCGTTTTTGTCAATCCTTCATGCTGGAGCTCTGGAAATATATAGGACCGGAAACAGACGTACCGGCCGGGGATATCGGTGTCGGCGGACGCGAAATAGGATTCCTGTACGGTATGTACAAAAAACTCAAGGGAGATCATACAGGTGTTCTTACCGGCAAGGGTAGCAATTGGGGCGGTTCACTTATAAGGCCTGAAGCTACAGGTTTTGGAGGAATATATTTTGCACAGGAAATGCTGGCTGCCAGGAAAGAATCATTAAAAGGCAAAACTATTTCAATATCCGGATTTGGCAATGTGGCCTGGGGTGCTGCCCTTAAGGCAACCGAGCTTGGGGGTAAAGTTGTTACTATCTCAGGTCCGGACGGTTACGTATATGACCCGGACGGAGTTTCCGGCAAGAAGATCGACTACATGCTTGAGCTGCGAGCTTCCAACCAGGATATAGTTAAACCATATTCCTATGCATTTGAGGGAGTTGAATTTCATGAAGGAAAGAGGCCATGGGAAGTGAAGGTCGATATTGCTCTTCCTTGTGCCATCCAGAATGAGCTTAACGGTGAAGATGCCGCAACACTGATTAAGGACGGTGTTATGCTGGTAGCTGAAATATCAAATATGGGTTGCACTCCTGAAGCTGTGGAAGCATTTAACAGAAACAAAATATTATTTGCTCCCGGGAAAGCGGTTAATGCCGGCGGAGTGGCCACATCGGGACTTGAAATGACACAGAATGCCATGAAACTCAAATGGAACCGGCAGGAGGTTGATGACCGGCTCCACGAAATCATGATCAATATTCATGGCCAGTGCCTTAAGTATGGCAAACAGGAAGATGGTTATGTTGATTATGTAAAAGGCGCGAATATTGCCGGATTCCTGAAAGTAGCAAATTCAATGCTGGATATGGGGGTGATATAAACCCTTGACATGTTGATTAAAAAAGTAGAGACGTGATGCTTCGCGTCTTTACTTTTTTTTATATTTACATGTCTCATTCCTTGTGCTATGCCCGAAGAAGTATCGCTGAAGCATAAAATAGCTTTAGGCCTTATACCGCGGATTGGCGACATCAATGCGCGGAAGCTTGTTTCCCATTTCGGGAGCGTGGAAAGCATATTTCATGAATCTTGCCGCAACCTGACCAGGATACCGGGTATCGGTTCAGGTCTGGCAAAATATATAAGCGATCGTTCATATCTTGAAACTGCTGAGAAAGAAGCAGAATATGTCACAAAACATAATATCAGGACTTTCTTTTATCTTGATAATGATTATCCGTTCAGGCTTCGTCAGTGCGATGATTCCCCGGTAGTTTTCTTTTTTAAAGGCAACTGCGACCTCAATGCATCCAGGATACTCAGCGTTGTGGGAACAAGAAGCGCCACTTCCGGCGGGAAGGAGATATGCGAAAAAATAATTGCAGGCCTTGCTGCCGGACTTCCTGACCTTGTGATCGTAAGCGGACTTGCATACGGCATTGACATTACTTCGCATAAAGCAGCTCTTGCAAACAACCTTCAGACTGTCGGAGTCCTGGGCCATGGCTTTAAAACTATCTATCCTTCTATTCACAGGTCCACGGCTGATGCAATGGTTAAGAATGGCGGCCTGGTCACCGATTTTCTTTCTGATGCATTGCCTGAGCGCAATAATTTTATAAAGAGGAACAGGGTAATTGCAGGTTTATCAGATGCTACCCTGGTTGTTCAGTCAGGAATAAAAGGTGGTGCGCTTATAACTGCCGATATTGCAAATTCATATAACCGTGATGTGTTTGCGGTTCCGGGAAGGCCTGAGGATCAGTATTCGGCTGGTTGTAACAGCCTGATAAAGAGTAATAAAGCAGCACTCATTGAAAACTCCGATGATATCGAATATTTCCTGGACTGGACACCCGAAAAAAAACGGCCACCGGTTCAAAGAACTTTATTCTCAGAATTAAATGAAACCGAAAAATCAATTTATGAACTATTATCCGGTGAAAGCGAGATGACAATTGATTCAATATGCAGATCACTTGAAATGCCTGTTTTCAAACTTTCATCACTCCTCCTGCAGATGGAATTCAAGGGGCTTATAAAATGCTATCCGGGAAATCTTTACCGAATATCCTGATCAGGCGGATATTCTTTTAACACTGTTGATATTATTTGTTACCGACAATGAATCATGTATTCTTTGTTTTTCTATTTTTGGATTCCAAAATAGTTTAACCTAAAATTGAATTAAATGGATCCAAGAGTACAACAATTTATGGCCATAATAAAGGGAAGAAATCCCGGGGAAAACGAATTCCACCAGGCCGTTCAGGAGGTTGCAGAATCTCTGATACCTTATATTGAGGAGAATCCGAAATATAAATATGCAAGAATTCTTGAAAGGATTGCAGA
>CAZLCF010000081.1:0-11392 GCA_964557905.1 uncultured Rikenellaceae bacterium
AATACAGCTACTATTATGTTCCCGATAAGGAACTGCCTTTTATAGCTTGCTGAATAAAAATAAAGTAATCCGGATACCAGCAGAAACAGCAGTCCCATCCAGAGATATCCTGCTTTCCCTGAGATATAGAATCCTGCGGCTACACCGGCAATATTAAAAATGTTATGCCACATCATAGCCTTTCGTCTTGGGATTTTTGTCCCTACTATTACCTTGCCCCTGTTGATTAAATCAGTCTTGATGTCGAAGTAATCATTAATTACATATCCTCCTGCTGTTATAAAAACCGTTGCAGCAACAAGCATCATAAACCAGTACCATGGGAGCTGAAGTGTCATTGGTATTTCTTCTCCAGCCTCATTTATCGGGCTAATAACCGTTTTGCTGAGCAGAGGTTCAATTACAGCATATCGCATCAGAACCATAGTTAGGATCACTATGAGCAAATTAGGCCATCTTATAAGTTTCAGGAACTCTTTCATATTACCATGTAAACGCATCAGGATCCATCCAGTTATTATGAAGCCGGAGTACCTGCTCAATGACATCTCTAACACATCCTTCTCCCCCTTTCCTGTCAGAAATATAGGAAGCTATCTGTTTTATTTCACTATCAGCATCGGAAGGGCAGACAGGAACACCTGCCATTTTCATAACTTCAAAATCAGGAATATCGTCGCCCATAAAAAGAATATCAGAATCGTTGAGAGTGTGTTTTTTCTTAAAGCTTGTATAATGGTCCAGTTTTGTTCTGCTGTTCAGGAAAATATCCGTAACACCGAGTAGTTTAAGCCTCTTCTGATATTCTTTTGAATTGCTCCCGGAAATTATACCGATATGATAACCTTTTTTTACCGCAAGCTGCAATGCATATCCATCGCGCAGATTGACGGTTCTGTTTGGTACACCAAAAGCATTCAGACTGATCGTCTGTAGCGAGAGGACTCCATCGATATCAAATATGAAAGCCTTTACTCTTACCAGTCCCTCTTTAAAATTTGCCATTACAGATCTTTTTATAATGTTCTATTATTGATTGAGTTACTTCCTTATAAATCTTCTGAAATTCAGGTGAGAAAGATAATAAATTCATATGTTTTGCAATAGTGTTCTGGTCATTTCGTACGGCCGGTCCTGTCTGGGATAAATCCGGACCATTCTCCAGCGCTTTTGAAATGGTTTCCTTTATCAGGGGTTCGAACACTTCAAAGGATAATCCGGCTTTTGAGGTTAATTCCTTTCCCGCCGTAAGCATATGATTTGTAAAGTTGCAGACAAATACTGCGGCCAGATGCAGTATTTTTCTATGCTCAGTATCAACAAGATATACTTTACCTCCGATTTTTTCTGCCAGCTTTTGCAGTATCCCGGTCATTTGCGGGTCAGATGCTTCAACAAAAAAGGGCAGATCTCTGAACCTGATTTTTCTTCCCTTTGAAAATGTCTGTAAAGGATAAAAAACACCTGTATGTTTCATCCGGTCAGGAAAAAGATCCAGACCGAAACTCCCCGCCGTGTGTGCAACAAGGGTATTCTCCGGACATTTAATACTGTTTATTATCTCTGGCAGCTTATGATCAGGTACGGCCACAATGATTATATCAACCGGATCATGAAATATAAGTTCAGAAGACCATGAAGCTTTACATGCATCAGCAAGAGGTTTTCCATACTTTCCGGATTCAGATACGATCTGATTGATGTTAATCCCTGAACAATGCATTTCTATGCTGAGAGCTCCGGCTACCCTGCCTGCACCTGCAAATGATACATTGTAATGTGCCATGGGAAGTCCTACTTTTTCCCGTAAAGACTGGATTTCATTCCAGTGACCTGGATATTATAGATCTTATAATATGAGTAATAAGAGGAATTACTGCTGTTCATCATATATGTGCAATCCCAGAATACATCTCCGGATAGTTTTATTTGAGTTTGACCGCTCAGATCTGTATAGGCTGGGTACATTTCAGTGGGATTACAAAAATGATAATAATCATATGAAACACCGTTATATATTGCAAAAGATGCAGTAGCGCCATTTGAACCGTATGTTATTGATGAATAATCCATAATTTCATCATAAATCGTAAAGAGGATGTCTTTTCCACAGCCGCATTTTGCCTGTTTCTTACAGCCGTTAAATGAAAAAACCGGCAACAGTATTATTGCAGCAACAAGGATTTTCCTGATCAGATATGAATTCATTGCAGAAATGTCTGTAGTACTCTTCAATAACACACAAAGTAAGTTTATATTTCATTGATTACAAAAAATAAAGCCGTCAAAACTGTTTATTGACGGCTTTTCATCAGAGTTATGGAAAATTCAGGCCTGGGCCGTAGGTCCCCCGAAACTCAGGGGCATTACTGGTCCTGACCCTTTTACTTCTTTTATGTGTCCGTGCACTGATTCATATTTTGCAATATTATCCTGCAGGGCTGCCACGAGTCTTTTTGCATGTTCAGGAGTAAGTATGATCCTGGATTTGACCTGGGCTTTTGGGATACCCGGCATAATCCGGACAAAGTCAACTACAAATTCTGATGCAGAATGAGTTATTACTGCCAGGTTTGAATAAATGCCCTGGGCGATCTCTTCATTCAGCTCAATGCTGATCTGGTTCTGTTCCTTGGGATCCGGCATATTCTTAAGTTTTAGTTTACTTTGTTGTTTCACTTTCTGTTTCAACTTCTGATTCCTGTTCAGCACCCACAAGGTTTTCATATTCCTCCAGCGAACCTACTATTATGCTGTTATAATCGCGCTGGCCGGTGCCTGCAGGGATAAGATGCCCTACAATAACGTTTTCCTTTAGTCCTTCAAGCTTATCGACCTTGCCTAATATTGCAGCTTCGTTAAGCACCTTAGTGGTTTCCTGGAATGATGCTGCAGAGAAAAAGCTGTTTGTTTGAAGAGCTGCGCGGGTAATACCCTGCAAAACCTGGCTTGATGTTGCAGGAATGGCATCTCTTGCCTCAACAATCTTCAGGTCTTTACGTTTCAGAACAGAATTATCATCTCTCAGCTTACGGGCTGTAACTATCATACCGGGGCGAAGTGTCTGGGAATCGCCGGAGTCAAGGATATATTTCTTCCCGTAGATCCAGTCATTCTCATCCATGAACTCAAGCTTATCAACAACCTGTCGTTCAAGGAATTTTGTATCGCCCGGATCAACGATTTCGACCTTACGCATCATCTGCCTTACAATGATCTCAAAATGTTTGTCATTGATCTTGACACCCTGAAGGCGGTACACCTCCTGTATTTCATTTACAATATACTCCTGCACCTTTGTGGGCCCTTTAATTGAAAGTATATCCGAGGGTGTGATTGCTCCGTCTGAGAGTGCGATGCCTGCCTTCACATAATCATTTTCCTGAACAAGTATCTGTTTTGAAAGCGGAACAAGGTATTTTTTCAACTCATCTGACTTTGATTTAATCGATATTTCCCTGTTACCTCTTTTGATTTTTCCGAAGGTCACCTCACCATCGATCTCTGAAACAATTGCAGGATTTGAAGGATTCCTGGCTTCAAATAATTCCGTAACCCTTGGCAGACCACCGGTTATATCACCCGATTTCCCTACAGCACGAGGTATTTTGGCAAGTACTTCGCCAGCCTCAACAATCTTGTTTAATTCCGCGACCATATGCGATCCTACCGGCAGGTTGTACAATTTGAGTTCTTCACCCTTTGGAGATAATATCTTTATAGCCGGGTTCTTTGTCTTATCCCTGCTCTCAATAATAACTTTCTCCTTGAAGCCTGTCTGTTCGTCTGATTCCTCACGGTAAGTAACACCTTCAATAAGGTAATCAAATCCTATCTTACCTCCTGTCTCTGAAATAATTACAGCATTGAAAGGATCCCATTCGCAGATAAGCTTTCCCTTTTCAATTTCCTGATTAGGTTTAACATAAAGTTTTGAACCATAAGGAATTGTATGAGTTGTAAGTGCAATTCCTGTCTTCTTGTCAATGATCCTGAGCTCTGCAAGCCGTCCGATAACTATATCTATATTGCCTTTTTCAGGATCTTTTTTGGGAACAGATCTTATTTCTTCAATCTCGGCTATACCTGCATAGCGGGCAACAAGTCTTGATTCTGTTGTTATATTTGAAGCTGTACCACCCACGTGGAAAGTACGGAGAGTCAGCTGTGTTCCCGGTTCACCGATGCTCTGGGCAGCAATTACACCCACGGCTTCACCTTTTTGCACCATCAATCCGGTTGCAAGGTTGCGGCCATAGCATTTTGCACACACTCCTTTTTTGGATTCACAGGTCAGCACCGAACGAATTTCTACCTGTTCAATTGGTGAATCTTCTATTTTCTTGGCAATCTCTTCAGTAAGCTCCCGTCCTGCTTCAATAATCAGTTCTCCAGTAAGCGGATGGAACACATCATGAACAGTTGTACGTCCAAGTATTCTTTCGTAAAGTGATTCAACGACTTCTTCATTTTTCTTGATGGCCGTTGCTACCAGGCCTCGTAATGTACCGCAGTCTTCTTCATTAATAATTACATCCTGTGATACGTCTACCAGACGTCGTGTCAGGTAACCGGCATCAGCTGTCTTAAGGGCTGTATCGGCAAGACCTTTACGGGCTCCATGGGTTGAAATGAAATATTCAAGAACCGAAAGTCCCTCCTTAAAGTTTGAAAGGATCGGGTTCTCAATGATCTCTGAACCTGTAGCCCCTGATTTCTGAGGCTTAGCCATAAGTCCCCTCATTCCGGAAAGCTGACGTATCTGCTCTTTTGAGCCCCTTGCTCCCGAGTCAAGCATCATGTACACCGAATTAAAACCATGCTTGTCATTCGAGAGCTGTTTCATAAGCGACTGTGTCAATCTGGCATTGACATGAGTCCATATATCTATTATCTGGTTATAACGTTCATTATTTGTAATGAAACCCATGCTGTAGTTATTCAGCACTTCTTCCACCTGGTCATACCCTTCAGTAACGAACTTTGTTTTTTCTTCAGGAATAATCACATCATCAAGGTTAAATGACAAACCGCCCTTGAAGGCAGAATAGAATCCCAGGTTCTTTATTGCATCGAGGAAGTCAGAAGTCTTTGCCATTCCGGCCAGCTTCAGAACACGTCCGATAATATCCCTTAGGGATTTCTTTGTCAGGATCTCATTGATAAAACCGACCTCTTCAGGTACATACTGGTTAAAGATCACCCTGCCTACCGTTGTTTCAACAATATGATTGACCATTTCCCCATCAATCCTGTCAAAAACCTTGACCTTGATTATGGCATGCAGGTCAACTTTACCTTCATTGTGAGCTATGGTTACCTCTTTGGGTGAATAAAATGTAAGGCCCTCTCCCTTGACTTTTTCCTTATCAGTACTCTTTTTCCCTTTTGTCATATAGTAAAGCCCGAGTACCATATCCTGTGACGGAACAGTGATCGGCGCGCCGTTAGCAGGGTTAAGGATATTGTGTGAAGCGAGCATAAGCATCTGAGCCTCAAGTACTGCTCCGTTTCCAAGGGGCAGATGAACTGCCATCTGGTCACCATCGAAGTCAGCGTTAAAAGCTGTACATACGAGAGGGTGCAGCTGAATTGCCTTACCTTCGATCAGTTTCGGCTGGAATGCCTGAATACCAAGTCTGTGAAGTGTCGGTGCACGGTTAAGCAGAACTGGATGTCCTTTAAGCACATTTTCCAGGATATCCCATACCACGGGATCTTTCCTGTCGACTATTTTCTTTGCCGATTTGACGGTCTTAACTATTCCGCGCTCGATAAGCTTACGGATTATAAAAGGTTTATATAATTCTGCAGCCATATCTTTTGGCAGGCCGCATTCATGAAGGTTCAGCTCAGGACCTACAACAATTACCGAACGGGCAGAATAATCCACTCTTTTTCCAAGGAGGTTCTGACGGAACCTTCCTTGTTTTCCTTTAAGACTGTCGCTCAGAGATTTAAGAGGCCTGTTAGCATCTGTTTTCACTGCGTTGGCTTTCCGGGAATTATCGAAAAGTGAATCAACGGCTTCCTGGAGCATTCGTTTTTCGTTCCTGAGGATCACCTCAGGAGCTTTGATCTCAATCAGCCTCTTCAAACGGTTATTCCTTATTATTACTCTTCTGTACAGATCGTTCAGGTCGCTGGTGGCAAAACGGCCGCCATCAAGAGGAACGAGAGGACGCAGCTCAGGCGGAATAACAGGGACCACTTTAATGATCATCCATTCCGGCTTATTTACATGTTTTGAGTCCCTGAAAGCTTCAACAACCTGTAAACGCTTTAGAGCCTCATTCTTACGCTGTTGTGAAGTTTCAGTATTTGCCCTGTGGCGAAGTGAATATGACATTTCATCCAGGTCAAGGCGGCTCAGAAGTTTGTACAGAGCCTCAGCTCCC
Organism: uncultured Rikenellaceae bacterium; assembly: GCA_964557905.1. Classification (GTDB taxonomy): domain Bacteria; phylum Bacteroidota; class Bacteroidia; order Bacteroidales; family VadinHA17; genus LD21. Next base: position 6,399 of record CAZLCF010000081.1, read on the forward strand.
ATATCTGCCACAAACTTGTCAGGATGATTTTCTTCAAGGAGATGGTTTTCCTTCGGCAGTGATTCGATGATATCCATATACTCCTCTTCAGTCAGGAAGTCAAGAGCCTTTACACCATCCACAGCTTTCACCCCAGGATTTACCACCACGTATCTCTCATAATAGATGATAGAATCGAGTTTCTTTGTGGGAAGCCCAAGCAGATAGCCAATCTTATTGGGCAACGAGCGGAAGTACCAGATATGTGCAACAGGGACAACGAGTGATATATGCCCCATTCTTTCACGGCGTACCTTCTTTTCAGTCACTTCAACACCGCAGCGGTCGCACACAATGCCCTTATAGCGTATCCGTTTATACTTTCCGCAATGGCATTCGTAATCCTTTACCGGACCAAATATCCTTTCACAGAACAATCCATCCCGTTCGGGCTTATAGGTACGGTAATTAATTGTTTCAGGCTTCAGCACTTCACCGCTCGAACGATCGAGTATTTCTTCAGGTGAAGCAAGACCTATTGAGATCTTTGAGTAACTTGTTTTTGCTTTGTTATCTCTTCTGAATGACATATATTGATTTTTATTTATTCAATGATTTAATTAATTAACGGTAAGAGCTGTTAATCAAGAATAACGCTTAATCCAAGACCTCTCAGCTCGTGCAGCAGCACGTTCAGTGATTCAGGAATACCTGGTAAAGGCATCGGTTCCCCTTTGACGATGGATTCATATGCTTTGGCACGGCCGATGACATCATCAGATTTTATCGTAAGTATTTCCTGAAGGATATGTGCGGCTCCAAAGGCTTCAAGAGCCCATACTTCCATTTCCCCGAAACGCTGACCACCAAACTGGGCTTTACCTCCCAAAGGCTGCTGGGTGATAAGAGAATACGGACCGATTGAACGGGCATGCATTTTGTCGTCAACCATATGACCAAGTTTGAGCATATAGATGACTCCCACGGTTGCAGGCTGGTCAAATTTTTCTCCTGTGCCTCCGTCATAAAGGTATGTCTTGCCATATTTGGGAAGATCTGCCTTTTCGGTGTACTCCGTGATCTGATCTATAGTAGCTCCATCAAAGATCGGTGTTGAAAATCTGAGTCCGAGTTTCTTGCCTGCCCAGCCAAGAACAGTTTCATAAATCTGCCCGAGGTTCATTCTCGAAGGAACACCAAGCGGATTAAGAACTATATCGACGGGTGTTCCGTCCTCAAGGAAAGGCATATCTTCCTGGCGTACGATCCTGGCAACAATTCCTTTGTTCCCGTGACGTCCGGCCATTTTATCTCCAACCTTAACCTTACGCTTCTTGGCTATATAGACCTTTGCTAGGCGAACAATACCTGCAGGCAGCTCATCGCCAATGGTGATGTTGTACTTGTTGCGCTTATAAACTCCGTCAATCTCCTTATATTTAATTATATAATTATGAAGGAGTAGCTTTATGCTGTCGTTCTTTTTCTTGTCTGTGGTCCATTTGTTGGGATTGACATTAAGGAAATCCACTTCCTGAAGCTGTTTCAGTGTGAATTTGCTTCCTTTTGGTATCACATCCACGTTAAGGTAATCCTTGACACCCTGTGATGTTTTTCCGTTTACCAGTATGAAAAGCTTATCAATAAGCCGTGCTTTAAGGTCATTAACACTCTTCGTGAATTCATGTTCGATCTTCTCGAGCATTGGTTTTTCCACTGCTTTGGCTTTCCTGTCCTTGATAGCCCGCGTAAACAGTTTCTTGTCAATGACAACACCTTCGAGTGATGGGCCTGCCTTCAGTGATGCATCTTTAACATCACCCGCCTTATCACCAAAAATAGCACGCAGAAGCTTTTCTTCAGGTGAAGGATCTGATTCTCCTTTTGGAGTGATCTTACCTATTAATATGTCACCCGGTCTGATATGGGCACCAATCCTGATAAGACCATTTTCATCGAGATTTTTTGTTGCTTCTTCGCTGACATTTGGAATGTCGGAAGTAAGTTCCTCAAGTCCGCGTTTTGTATCACGCACCTCAAGAAGATATTCATCTATATGAACAGAAGTAAACATATCTTCCTGGACAACCTTTTCGGAAATCACTATAGCATCCTCAAAGTTATAGCCTTTCCATGGCATGAATGCCACCTTAAGGTTTCTTCCAAGGGCCAGCTCACCGGTTTTCGTACCATAACCTTCTGTCAGGACCTGTCCTTTCTTGACTTTTTCACCTTTTTTGACAACAGGAATGAGGTTGATACAGGTATTCTGGTTTGTCTTTTTATATTTTGGAAGGGTATATCTTTTAATATCATCATCAAAACTCACAAATTTCTCCTCATCGGTTCGTGTATATCTGACGACGATTTCATTGGCATCTACATATTCTACAACACCATCACCTTCGGCCACGATCAAAATACGGCTGTCTTTTATAACCTGTGTTTCCAGTCCGGTACCCACGATTGACGATTCGGGATTAATGAGAGGAACAGCCTGACGCATCATGTTTGATCCCATGAGTGCCCTGTTGGCATCATCGTGCTCAAGGAACGGGATAAGAGATGCTGCTATTGATGCTATCTGGTTCGGAGCAACATCCATCAGGTCTATTTTTGAAACTTCTTCAAAGGGATAATCAGCTTCATATCTGCATTTTGCCCTTGTATCCTCAAAATGTCCGTCTTTCAGAAGAGGGGCATTGGCCTGTGCGATCATCTTCTCTTCCTCTTCTTCCGCGCTGAGCCAGACTATTCCATCCTTGGTGAAGTCGACCTGTGCATTATGGACTTTTCTATAAGGTGTCTCAATAAAGCCAAGGTCATTTATCTTCGCATAAACACATAGAGATGATATAAGTCCGATATTTGGTCCCTCAGGAGTTTCAATCGGGCAGAGACGGCCGTAGTGGGTATAATGAACATCCCTTACCTCAAAACCTGCTCTTTCACGCGAAAGACCTCCGGGGCCAAGTGCTGACATACGGCGTTTATGCGTCATTTCAGCCAGAGGGTTGGTCTGGTCCATGAACTGTGAAAGCTGGTTCGTTCCGAAGAATGAATTAATGACTGAGGAAAGGGTCTTTGAATTGATAAGATCGACCGGGGTAAATACCTCGTTATCCCTGACGTTCATTCTTTCACGGATCGTACGTGCCATACGGGCAAGTCCCACCCCGAACTGTGAATAAAGCTGTTCGCCGACGGTACGGACTCTCCTGTTACTGAGGTGGTCGATATCATCAATATCTGTCTTTGAGTTAATAAGTTCAATAAGGTACTCAATGATCTTTATGATATCTTCCCTGGTAAGGATCTTGACATTTATTTCGGTATTAAGCCCCAGTTTCTTATTGATCCTGTACCGACCCACTTCTCCGAGGTCATATCTCTTGTCGGAGAAGAATAGTTTGTCAATCACATCGCGGGCAGTTGCCTCATCGGGTGGTTCTGCGTTGCGCAGCTGACGGTAAATATAGATAACTGCTTCCTTTTCGGAGTTGCAGGGATCTTTTTGCAGTGTGTTATATATGATGGCGTAATCCGACAGGGTTGAATCGTCTTTATGCAGGAGTATTGTTTTTGCGCCTGAATCAACAATAAGATCGACATGTTCCGGTTCTATCGCTGTTTCCCTGTCGAGGATAACCTCATTTCTTTCTATTGATACAACTTCACCAGTATCTTCATCCACGAAGTCTTCAACCCATGTTTTCAGAACCCTGGCTGCCAGTTTGCGGCCGACAAGTTTTTTAACACTCGTTTTTGAGACTTTATGTTCTTCGGCGAGGTTGAAGATCTCAAGTATCTCCTTATCGCTTTCGAACCCTATTGCACGGAGAAGTGTTGTTACCGGCAGTTTCTTCTTCCTGTCGATATATGCATACATCACATTATTTATGTCGGTAGCAAACTCAATCCATGAACCTTTGAAAGGTATTATCCTGGCTGAATAGAGTTTTGTACCGTTGGCATGGATGCTTTGTCCGAAGAATACTCCCGGGGATCTGTGCAACTGTGATACCACGACCCTTTCTGCTCCATTGATCACAAAAGTGGCACGTTCCGTCATATACGGCACGGTTCCAAGGTAGACATCCTGGATAACCGTATCGAAATCCTCATGTTCCGGATCGGTGCAATAGAGCTTCAATTTTGCCTTAAGCGGGACGCTAAAGGTGAGTCCGCGTTCAATACACTCATCAATGGTATAGCGCGGAGGATCAATATAATAATCCAGAAATTCCAGAACAAAGTTGTTCCTGGTATCAGTTATCGGGAAATTTTCATTAAAGACTTTAAACAGTCCTTCCTTTTTCCTGTTCTCGGGAGTTGTTCCAAGCTGAAAGAACTCACTGAACGATTTCAACTGAACTTCCAGAAAATCAGGGTAATCAAGTTGGATCTTCCTGGATGCAAAATTAATTCTGTCGGTATTTTTTGATGACATTTTACAAGGATTAAGTGAACTTATAATTTAAAGAACAAAAGGCCTAGTCCCGAGTACCCGGGACTAAACCTATGACCCAGCAACGTGGTATAATTTATTTAAGTTCAACTTCAGCTCCTGCTTCTACTAACTGGTTTTTAATAGCTTCAGCTTCATCTTTTGATATACCTTCCTTTACAGGAGACGGAGCAGCGTCAACTACTGCTTTAGCTTCCTTAAGTCCAAGGCCGGTAATGTCTTTAACAAGTTTAACAATCTGTAATTTCTGTCCGCCTGCGTTTTTAAGAATAACGTTGAATGTTGTTTTCTCTTCAGCAGCAGGTGCTGCGCCACCGGCAGCAGGTCCGGCTACAGCAACAGCTGCAGCGGCCGGTTCAATACCATACTCTTCTTTAAGTATTTTTGCCAGTTCGCTCACTTCTTTTACAGACAGGTTAACCAGTTCTTCTGCAAATTTCTTAAGATCTGCCATTTTTATTAATTTTAATTTGATTATAGTTTAATTAATTCTCTTTTTTTGATAGTGTTTCAAGAACACCATGAATTTTATTTCCACCTGATTGTA
>CAZLCF010000082.1:0-11304 GCA_964557905.1 uncultured Rikenellaceae bacterium
CCAGGCTTTCTGCGCCCACTGCAGGGCAGTACCAAGATTACCGTTTATCTCGTTGATAATAGCCATATTATATGTTGCCCTTCCTGCTACTTTCCTTTTCGGATTTGTCGTTTCCTGTTCCCACAACTGGCCTGCTTCATTCCATTTACCAACCTGGGCTTTTCGTTTTGCAATCTTGAAGTTATTGGTCCCCTTGACAAAATAATCACGCATAACACGCAGCTCGTATGGTATCAGCCGGAGGGCATAACCATGGCCTGCCTTGTTACTCACTTCAATTACAGCATCTTTTCTTCCAATAAGGGCGGCAATTGCCACAAGAGGAGTAATACCGCTGCCAGTGAAAACAACAGACTGAAAGTGATTATACTCATCCGCAATAATCCGTCTGGCCGGGTCATATATCCTCCAGCCGGTTTTTACGATTGTTTCCATATCAGCCTGATGCACAATTCCTGGTATTTTTATACCGAGCACTTCTTTGTCCCCTTCATCGCGCGTGGAGTATTTTATTTTTGTGTCAGTATCGTAATATTCCAGTGCAAAAAGAGCATCAGTACCTGTCTCCTTGCAGACTTTGTCTACAATCTCCCATGAGAGCGGAACAGGAAAGATACCAAGGAGACTGGGAGTTCTGAAATCAATGTCAGTCAGGGTCTTAACCTCATCAAACCTGCTGTTATTCAACAACTCGCTTGATAGTCCATTGATTGCCTGAACTGCGCCGTCCTTATCAAGGTTGACTCCTTCGAGGCTCAGAGCTTTGTCAACAACATCAAGAATTTTGGTTTCGTCGGTAGGCACACTGCGGTTGATAACTCCGACTTTTTTTATCTCCTGAGAAAGTGTCACGGGAGCAGGCTCAATAACATTCAGGTAAAGCTCCTGAGTTTTACATGATATAAGTAAAACTGCAGTTAATAATATTGGAAACAGTCTTTTCATATGTAATATATGTAATATTCTATTTAATTAACTAACTATATCAAATGGCGTCAGTTATCAGGCGTCAGGTACCTGCATAAGAAGATTCCTGTAGCCTGCAGCCTTAATTTATCCTCTCTACCTTTATATTCCTTAAAGCAGCTGTAGTGTTCCATGAAGCTATTCCAAAGGGTTTTGATAACTCTACTTCCGGCCGTATTGATAATGTCTTACCGTCTTTCGTAAAATCAACAACAACAACATTATCAATAAATGCTTTAATGGTGTCTTCCTTCACTAACAGGCAAATTCTGTACCAATGATCTTTCTCAAATTCCATCAAGGTTGTTGTTTCGTTCTCCGAAGCGTCCATTTTATTGATGCTGCTCAATCCAACCACAGTGCCGCCCCATCCTCCGATGATGAGTGTGCAAGGATCTTTTCCAACAGGGAAAGTCATTCCGCAGAAAAAATCATTACCGGATACCCGTTTTGCCTCAAGAGTAACCCGGTAATTTGTCCCTGGAAACTCTTTTTTCCATGTTATGCCGGTACATCCGTCGCCCATTCCGAGAATTATCTCACCTCCTGAAACATAGACAGGACCCTGTGGTCCGAAATTTGTGATTTCCCATCCGTCAAGGGTTTCCCCATTGAATAAACAGGTACTGTCAGACTTTGTAACAACTTGATCTTTAATACCCTGTACACTTTGTTGTTTTGGTGTGTTACCGGTACATGCGAATAAAACCAATCCGGGCAGACCCAGGTGAACTAATAATTTCATCAGAACAACAATGAACACAAATTATCCAAACCTTCAAATTTAAAAGTTTTCAGCTAACGGTGCTGATAAAAGTCATCATTTTATTACCTTAGTGGCTCATAAATGGAAAATCATGAAAAAACTATCCATCATCATTACATCAACTTTGATAATCTCATTGTCATGGTCCTGCGCTTCAAAACAAGAAATTATGGAAAACAAGCTGAAGAAATTCATTTCATACTATGAAGCTAAAGTAATTCCTCTTTCCCGTGAAGCAGCGTTGGCATCATGGAATGCAAACATTTCAGGAACTGATTCCGACTGGGCATTTAGCGAAAAAGCCTCTTTTGAGCTGGCAAAATTTTATACCGACTCCAAAGCCTTCTCGGAATTGAAAACAATTAAAGAATCAGGCGCAGTACAGGATCCCCTGCTGGCACGCCAGCTCATTCTTCTGTATGACCTTTATCTGGGAGGGCAGGTTGACACCAGCCTTATTGCAGAACGATTGAAAATGGAGACCGAAATCAATAAGAAATATTCAAATTTCAGAGCAAATGTCAATGGGAAGGAACTGTCAGACAATCAGATAGAAGATATTTTGCGAAATTCTACAATTAGCAGTGAACTACAGGCTGCCTGGGAAGGACATAAGATGATAGGTCCTGTGGTTGCTGAGGATATTATCAACCTCGTAAAACATCGTAATCTGATTGCCACAAAGCTCGGATTCAGTAACTTCCATGAAATGAGCCTGAGACTGTCAGGTCAGGATCCCGCAGAGGTGACCGCTATATTCGATGAACTTGATAACCTCACAAGAGATAATTTTACACAGCTTAAAAACGATATTGATACCTACTATGCAAAACGTTATAAGATAAAGGTTTCTGATCTGCGTCCATGGCATTACCAGAACAGATATTTCCAGGAAGGTCCTCAAATCTATCCTGTTGATTTTGACAAATACTATGAAAAACAGGATCCTGTAAAGCTGGCCGCAGCTTTCTTTGATGGAATAGGCCTTAACGTAGACGCCATCCTGGCTAAAAGTGATCTGTATGAAAAACCCGGGAAGAACCAGCATGCTTTTTCAACGGATATTGATCGTGCAGGAGATGTTCGCACACTTGACAACATACGTCCGGACTCATACTGGATGAATACCATATTGCACGAGCTTGGACACGGAGTCTATTCATATTATAATGATATGTCACTGCCCTTCACCCTCAGGGATGCGGCACATACCTTCACCACCGAAGCTATAGCCAACTTTTTCGGAAGGCTGGCCAAAGATCCGGGCTGGATGGCCGGAATGGGTATCATCGATGAGAAGGAGAGTGAAAAGATATCAGACAACTGCCGCAAGTCACTCAGGCTTGAGATGCTTGTCTTCAGCCGCTGGGCGCAGGTCATGTACCGTTTTGAAAAGTCCATGTATGAAAATCCCGATCAGGACCTTAATCTGCTGTGGTGGGATATGGTCGAAAAATATCAGTTGCTGGCAAAACCCGAAGGACGCAATATGCCCGATTGGGCAACAAAGATCCATATTGCCCTCTACCCTTGCTATTATCACAACTACCTTCTCGGTGAACTGCTTGCCTCTCAGTTTTATGAATACATCACAAAAAATGTAACTGAAAATTCTTCGTTTGTCGGTGAAAAAAGTGTCGGGACTTATTTTAAAGAGAAAGTCTTTTTACCTGGTGCCAGGTATTATTGGAACGATATGATCGAGAAATCAACAGGAGAAAAACTAACTGCAAAATATTATGCCAGTCAATTTGTTCAACAGAAATAACCTAACTAATACTTATATAAAATGACAACTAAAGGGAAAATTAACCGTCGTGAATTCCTGGGATCTGCTGCTGCCGTATCACTGGCATTAACTGTCGTCCCCAGGAACGTGCTCGGGGGACCTGGTTTTATTGCTCCGAGCGATAAAATAACTCTTGGCTACATCGGTTGCGGAACCCAGGGATTAAGAGAGATGACCTCTCTGATCGCAAATCCTGCATTGCAGATCGTAGCTGTTTGTGATCCCAACAAGTATACTACTGATTACGTCGATTGGTCGCCAAATGACATACGCGACAGTATAAGGGGAGCTCTTGGCGATAATTCATGGGGTGAGAACATTACTGGTATTCCGGGAGGAAGAGATGTCGGGCAGGAATTTGTTCAGAAGTATTATGCAAAATCAAAAGATTCAGGCACATACAATGGATGCTCTTCATATTCTGATTTCCGTGAACTGCTTGAAAAAGAACAGGATGTGGATGCAATCAAGATCATGACTCCCGATCACCTTCATGGTATCGTCGCCATCGCATCAATGAAGAAAGGTAAGCATGTCGTAACCCATAAGCCTATTGCCAACAGGATTTCCGAGTGGAAAAAGGTCTTCGATGTGACCAAATCGACCGGCATGAGCACTCACCTGCTGGCATGGAGCAAAAGGCCAGGCTATGATGTCATAAAAAAATGGATACAGGATGGACTGATAGGCAATTTAAAAGAGATACATAACTGGTCAAACCGCCCGGTATGGCCGCAGTGGCAATCCAATCCGACTGATACACCACCCGTGCCGAAAGATTTTGACTGGGGTCTCTGGCTCGGACCTGTACCTGATCGTCCTTATCATCCAAACTATACTCATGCTGTCTTCCGCGGATGGTATGATTTTGGCGGCGGGAGTATCGCTGACATGGGACACTACAGCCTCTTCCCTCTGTTCCTTACCTTTGGAATTGATACGCCGGCAATCAGCGCCGAAGCTTATGGTACAACGACTTGCACATTGAAAAATAATGTTGCAGTTGGTGTCGAGAATGATGTGGCATTTCCGTTATCATGTATAATCCGCTTCAAAATGCCGGCACAAAAAGAGCTGGGACCTTTTGATCTTTACTGGTATGACGGCGGTATGAAGCCAATCGCTCCTGATGAACTAGAGGGAAAGGCATTAACTCCTGAAGGAATGATGTTTGTAGGAGACAAGGGAAAAATACTTGCAGAATTCAGAGGCGAAAATCCGAGACTGATACCGAAAAACCTTATGAAAGAGGCTGGCGATGAACCGAAAAGAGAACAGCAAAGAGATCAGCGTACCGACAGCAATGATGTATGGATCAATGCTTTCAGGGATAAGACACAATCACCGGGGAGCTTTATTTATGCCGGATCAGTGACAGAAACAATTCTTCTGGGAGCTGTTGCTCTGAGAGCCCGTAAGAGAGTGGAATACGATAGTGCAAACATGAAAATAACAAATATCCCCGAAGCAAACAAGTATCTTACAAGAGAATACAGGCCGGGATGGGAATTGTAGAATAATAAAAACATGAACTTATGACTAGAATAACACGCAGGAATTTCATCGAGAAATCCATGATTATCGGTGCAGCTGGCGTAGCTGCACCATCCATGATCAAAGCAGCCACTATGGCACAAACTCCCAGACTTATTAAAGATGATATATCGCTTGCCCAATGGGCTCTTGTGGAGGAGATCGAGAAAGGTATATGGAAAACCCTTGATTTCCCAAAAGTTGCAAGGAATGACTTTGGTCTCAACGGCATTGAATTCGTGAATACATTATTCGAGGTTCCAACCGAGGAATACCTCCGGCAGCTGAAAAAAAATGCTGCAGATAACGGTGTAACCATGGTACTTATAATGGTGGATGATGAAGGCGACGGCTGCTCTTCAGCGAAGGAAGACCGCCGTCAGTTTGAGATAAACCACCGGAAATGGATTGATGCTGCTGCGTATCTTGGATGTCATGCAATAAGGACTAACTGCAGGGGAGAAGAGGGGGTTTCAAAAGAAGAAGCTCTTAAATATGCTGCTGAAACTTACCAGATGATGATGGAATATGCTGTCCCTGCAAAGATCAGCGTACTTATAGAAAACCATGGAGGTGTTTCAAACGACGCCGACTGGATGGTTTCTCTCATAAAAGAAGTTAACAATCTTTACTTTGGAAGTTATCCCGACTGGCGTGAACCTTCCGATAATTTCGACAATGTCGATTACCTGCAAAAAATGCTGCCTTACGCCGGTGGCATGTCGTACCGGAACCAGCCGACCGAAGAGCTGACTGCCAAAATGATTAAAATGTCAAAAGACTCAGGTTATCGGGGTTGGTACGGGATTGAGTCCTCCGGACGGGATGAGATTAAAAAAGGAATTGAATTATTGAAAAAGTATCTCTTCTGAAATAAATATAAAATTAAATGAAAAAGATCTTATTTCTCGTCATTATAGCAGTATTGACCGCCTGTTCCTCAAATGAAAACAAAAGCAAGGTGTCAGATTCTGCTCAATTTATTGATCAAATCGCTGTCAGCATAGCGATTGAAAGTATTAAAACCGCACAACCTGCTGCGGATCCGGGGCTTCTTGAGAAAGGCATAAAGCATGCAGCCTCTCTCTGGAGGGCAGAGGATGGCTCTCCTGCTGAATTTTCAGAATTTGTAAAGGCCAATTATATCTCCGATCCGGCAAAACGTACAGCTGTATTCCAAAAGATCAGCGGGTATATGGAATCACTGAATGGAAATTTTAACGAGATCACCATTGATCTTAAGAAAATCCTTGATGAGACCGGTAATGAAATCGATGAGATTGACCGTATGTTCGGCAATTACTCGGTAGCCTCTCATTTATCAGATGACTTTTATGCAAATAAAATAGGATTTGTAATTGCCCTGAACTTCCCTTATTTCACTCTTGCGGAAAAGGAAAAACTGGGGCCGGCCTGGAGTCGTGATGAATGGGCTATGGCAAGGCTCGGAGATTATTTTGTTTCCCGTGTGCCGGCAGAGCTCAACCAGTCTCTGAACGAGGCATTGGGAAACGGTGATATGTATATTGCTGAATATAATATACATATGGGACATCTGCGAACAGATGATGATCGCCAGATCTTTCCGGATGATATGGTGCTCCTCTCCCACTGGAACCTTCGGGATGAACTGAAAGCTGACTATGCTGACAAAGAGAATGGCATTGAGAAACAGGAGATGATCGTTAAGGTTATGGAACACATTATAGCCCAGGATATTCCAAAAGATGTGATTAATAGTCCGAATTATGAATGGGCACCTTTTGGAAATAAAGTCACAAAAGCCGGATCTGCTGTTAATGTCACCTCTGAACCTGATACCCGTTACCAGCTGATACTGAATACTTTCAGGGCAATGAAAGACATTGACGTCTACAACCCGGAAATGAATACTGCCCTAATGCGCAAGTTTTCATGGGAGATGGAGATTGCACAGGAGGAGATAGAGGCGCTTTTCGATTCTTACCTCAGGTCACCCCAGCTTATGAAGGTTGCCGCGCTTATAAAGGAAAGGCTTGGCCGTAACCTTAAGCCTTATGATATCTGGTACGACGGATTCAAAACACGAAGCAGCATACCTGAAGATCTGCTTACATCAAAAACTACTTCTCTATATCCCGATCCTGAAGCCTTCCAGGCAGGAATGCCGACGATACTCAAAAAGCTGGGATGGAGCCAGGAGAGGGCAGACTACCTGGCCAGCAAGATAGTGGTCAATCCGGCTCGCGGATCAGGACATGCATGGGGAGCAGGAATGAAAGGATCAGTATCGCACCTGAGAACACGCATCTCAGAAAAAGGGATGGATTACAAAGGTTATAATATTGCCGTTCATGAATTCGGACACAATGTTGAGCAAACAATAACTCTTTATGATGTTGACAATTATATGATGGCAGGAGTCCCTAACACAGCATTCACCGAGGCAATGGCATATGTTTTCCAGGACCGCGATCTTATGCTGCTAGGAATGAAAGATGATAATCCTGATAAAGAGAAGATGAAAGTACTGGATGATTCATGGTCTCTTATGGAAATCATGGGAGTGGGGATGGTTGAAATGATGAACTGGAAATGGCTGTATGAAAATCCTGAAGCTACTGCCTCGCAGTTTAAAGAAGCGGTGATAAAAAATGCACTCGATACATGGAACAAGTATTTTGCCCCTGTTATTGGTGTAAGCGACTCTCCTTTGCTTGCCATTTACTCACACACGGTGAATGATCCTCTTTATCTGCCTAACTATTCATACGGACATGTCATTAAATTCCAGGTTGAAGAATACCTGAAAGACAAAAACCTTACAGAAGAGATTGACCGTATTCTTAAACAGGGACGTCTGACTCCCCAGCAATGGATGATGGGGGCTGTGGGATCAAAGATATCAACACAACCGCTTCTGAATGCTCTGGATGAGGTGTTGAAGGAATAGTTTTGGGTTTCGGGTTCCGGGTTCCGGGTTAATGTCTCAACGCGGAATACGGAACGCTAAACACGGAACATTCATTCAATAAAACTGAAATATGAAAATCAAACTAAGTGATCACCCTGCGTTTAATAAAGAGTGGGACAGGGATACCCGGAAAAAGTATGATGAGTATGCGGATGTTTTGCTAAAAACCCTTGAAGAGCTTGATCTCAAATGGCCGGAACTGGTGACGGAGAAATTTAAAACAGAAAAAAGTAAAGTTTAATTGTCCTGCAGTCTTGCGGTCAATTTGCAGATATAATGACTAATCAATCCAGGATGGTTTATGATTATATAGTTATAGGTTCCGGATTTGGAGGAAGTGTTGCAAGCCTGAGGCTCGTGGAAAAAGGTTATAAGGTACTTACCCTGGAGCAGGGAAAACGCTATAATCCTTCGGATTTTCCGAAAACCAACTGGAACCTGCCAAAATACCTCTGGGCACCTTCTTTAAGGTGCTTCGGATTTCAGAAGCTTTCATTTTATACCACGGCAAGCATTCTCAGCGGTACAGGAGTAGGCGGAGGAAGCCTTGTCTATGCCAATACTCTTTATATTCCCAAAGATGAGTTTTTCAGCAATTCCTCCTGGGTACGCTTCGGCAACTGGAAGAAGATCCTTGAGCCTTTTTACAACAGGGCATCTTTTATGCTGGGAAGAAAGAAATATACCAGGCTTAATCCTGAAGATCTTGTGCTCGAAGCAGTTTCAAAGGAGATGAATGCACATGAAACATTTGAAACTGTTTATGTCGGGGTTAATCTTGATGGCAGTGAAGAGGAAAGTGATCCCTATTTCAACGGTTTGGGACCGCTTCGTAAGAGATGTACGGAATGTGGTGGCTGTATGGTAGGATGCCGCGAAAATGCCAAGAACACTCTTGACAGGAACTACCTCTGGTTCGCAGAAAAAATGGGGCTCGAAATACTTCCTGAGACCAAAGCGGAAAAGATCACCTTTACAGACAACCTGTACCATATTGAAACAAAGAAGATCACTTCCTTCTTCCACAAAAAAAGGCAACATTTCAAGGCAAAAGGTATTATTATAGCAGCAGGAACCCTCGGTACACTGGAGCTTCTGCTTAAACAAAAATACAGGTTTGCTTCTCTTCCGCTGCTCTCTGACAGGTTAGGCAATGTGCTGAGAACAAATGCAGAAACATTCAGCGCAGTATCAGGAGCTAAAGAAAAACTTAATAACGGACTGGCAATAACATCAGTCTTTAATCCCGATCGGCAGACACATATTGAAATAGTAAAGTATCCTGATAACTCAAATGCCATGAAATTGTTTTTTGGCCTCTCAGCAGAGGGTGCCAGAACAACACTTGGCAGATCGTGGAAACTGATCATGAAAACGATCAGCCATCCTGTTCAGTTTCTGAAAACTGTCTTTAATTTCAGATGGTCGACACGTCTTGTGATTTTTCTTACCATGCAGACCGTAGACAATGCAATGAAAATGGTGTGGAAGAAGACGGTTTTTGGCGGAAAAATGAAGATTGACAACAGCGGGCAGAAGAAAGTGCCGGCATATATTCCTGTCGGACAGGAGGTTATGGAGCGATATGCAAAAAAAGTTAAAGGTGTGGCTCAGAATATTCTGCTGGAAGTCTTCTTTAACCGGCCGACAACTGCTCATATTCTCGGAGGCTGCCCAATGTCGGAATCGGGAGAAACGGGTGTAGTGGATAAAAACCTGAAAGTACATGGCTATCCAAATTTTTATATCACTGACGGCTCTGTTATTCAGGGCAATATAGGCGTCAATCCAGCTCTCACAATAACAGCTCTATCAGAATATGCAATGAGTCAGATTCCTGCAAAAGTAGGGACAAAACCAGCAGATATATCCAGGCAACTTATACTCCTTGAAAACGAATGGAAAAAGAAGAGATCAGATTAATCCTTGAAAGCCAGCGGCAGTTTTTTGCGACAGGAAAAACCCTTGATTTAAAATACCGTCTTGAAATCCTGAAGAAGCTTAAATCTCTGATCATCAGCCATGAACAGGAGATCAAAGATGCAATGTGGAAGGATTTTCACAAACCTGAGTGTGAAGTTATCTCTTCTGAAATACAATTTGTTGTTAAAGAACTTAATCTGGCTCTAAGGAAACTCAGAAGCTGGGCAAAACCCAAGAGAGTCAGAACGCCGATTGTCCATTTTATCGCTCAAAGCTATATTTCTCCACAACCGTATGGCCAGGTATTGGTGCTTTCGCCCTGGAACTTCCCTTTCCAGCTTTCAATATTACCAGCAATGAGTGCGCTTGCAGCCGGTAACTGTGTCGTGCTGAAAGTATCCCAACGGGTTCCCGCTACCAGTATCATCATAGAGAAAATAATAAATAATTTCCCGAAAGATCTCATTACTGTAGTAAACGGGGATCATTCAATAAGTGAATATCTGCTTGATTATAAATTTGACTATATCTTCTTCACAGGCAGCAGCAGTGTTGGCCGGTATGTGATGGGGAAAGCTGCAGTGAATCTGACACCGTTTTCTCTAGAACTGGGTGGTAAAAATCCATGCGTTGTTGCAGCAGATGCCAGGCTTGACTTCGCTGTGAAAAGGATAGCCTGGGGAAAATTCTACAATGCAGGACAGACATGTGTTTGCCCCGATTACCTGCTGATTGACAGAAAAGTAAAGGATCGTTTTCTGGAGCTAATAACAAAAGAGATAAGATCTTTCTATGGAGAGAATCCGGAACATAGCGCAGATTTTCCCCATGTCATTAACGTTGCAAGTGCCGTCAGGCTGGCTTCACTGATGAAGTCCGGGCAGATCGTTACCGGAGGAACGTCAGATACGGAAAACTGTTATGTCGCTCCTACAATTATAAAAGATATAAATCCTGATGATCCCATAATGAAGGAAGAGATCTTTGGACCAGTACTCCCGGTTATCAAATTTGAGAAATTCGAGGAAATATATGGGATAATTGAACGAAATCCCAAACCATTGGCTGTTTATCTGTTTACGAAGAATAAGAAACTTGCCCGGGAATTCCTGGCCAGGATCAGATGCGGTTCCGCTGCCATCAATGATACTGTGGTGCAATTTGCATCACCATATCTTCCTTTTGGCGGTATCGGCTGTAGTGGTATTGGCAGATATCATGGAAGAAAATCATTCGAGACCTTCTCAAACATCCGGGCAGTGATGGTCAAATCGAACCTTATTGATTTATTTCTCAGGTATCCTCCATACAACAAGTTTAAGGAAAAGGTTTTCAAATTGTTTATGAGGTAGAAGAAGTCATGCGGTCTTGCAG
>CAZLCF010000083.1:0-11303 GCA_964557905.1 uncultured Rikenellaceae bacterium
CCAATATCAATACTCTCCTTTTCATCTTTCTTTTGTCTTTTTACTTTTATCTTTTGTCTTTTATAATCCATATCATTTTCAACAAAACCCGGCCTGAATCTCATCAGGATTGCCGGGATCAGGATTAACGCACCTGCCAGGCATGAACCTATGGAAATTATCACCAGGTAACCAAAGAACCGTATTGATGTGAATCCTGACAGCATTAAGGCTGAAAATCCGGCCATTACACTGCACGCATTGATAAAAATGCTCCTCCCGATTGTTCCCATCGCGGCCTTTGTGGATTCTCCGTAAGACAGCCCTTTTTTGATCTGAATATTAAAGCACCATATATATTGTATGGTGAAGTCGACTCCCACACCGATCATGATTGACGAGAGCAGGGCTGTGGCGGCATCAAGGGCAATACCTGTAAATCCCATGAATCCGAAAAGGATGAATATTGAAGCTGCAAGAGGAATGGAGCCGATCATTCCTCCTTTGAATGACCTGAAGATTATGGCCAGCAGAATCAATACGGTGATAAGGGCAAACAACAGCGATGTTACCTGTCCTTTAATAATGGATGAGGCAAAGTCGGTCATTATTATTGCATAGCCTCCCACAGTTATTTCGGCGGGAAAATCTTTTGTAACCTCTGTTATTTTTGCCTTGACATTTTTTATTACGCTGTTTTCAGGATTGGAGAGCCGGATAAGTATGTGTGCTTTTGTATTCTCGAGATTCATCAGCTGTTTAAAATCATCCGGATCACCGCTCATATTATAAAGCTCAAACATCTGAGCGATGGCTTCCCGTGATCCCGGAATCTGGTCGTAATTGCTTTCAGCGGGACTGAAAACGGCCTTGCTCATCTCCCTGACAGCCTGTGAAATGGAGAATACTTGCCCGACACCTTCCATGCCTTCAACCTGGTTGGTCAAATCATCGATTCCCTTCATTATTACCGGATCTTTAATGTCTCCGGAAATCATTACAGAAACAGTCTGCGAACCTCCGAACTTGCTGTTAATGACATCTGAAGCCATCCTTATCGGATTGCTCTTCGGAAAATAACTTTCCTGGTTGGTTTCGATCTTCAGAAGAGTTATTCCGGAAGCAAGAACTACTGTGATTAAAACAAATCCGGCTATTATTTTTCCAGGGTGTTTTATGATCAGCTCTGCCAGTGCATTTAGAAACCTGTCAAATTTGCCTGTCCTGATTTTCACAGGTTTGGGGATATTACTTCCTTTTCCCCGCATGTAAATAAGAGCAGGTATTAAAATAAGGCTCATTGCCAGTGCCACTGATACGCCGGCAGCGGAAAGAATACCGACCTGTCTGGCTGGAATTATGGAATGTGTCAGTAATCCCAATATACCTGCAATGGTTGTCAGGCCGCTGAACAGTATCGGCATATTCAGGGAGCTTAAAAGTTCCCTGATAATGCCTTTCCTGGATTCAGAGCCTTTCTTAAGTCTTATCTCCTGGTATCTTGCAGCCAGATAAATTCCATAATTGTTTGCAACGGCGACAAGTATTATCGGGACCAGCAGGGTTATTATTGACATCTTCCAGCCCAGCAGGGGGATCATTCCCATGCACGCAGCTGTCGATAGCACTACCACGCTGAAAGGCATCAGGACGCTTTTCCATTCACCGAGGCTTAATTTCAATACCACGAGCATTATCACCAATGCAAGCGGCACCAGGAAGACTGCATCTCTGCGCACATCCTTCATTATATGCTGCCGTATATAAGGCAGTCCGCCTGTCATTACTTTCGCAGATCCGGAATGGACACCGATTATCGAGTCGATCTTATGCAGAGTGACATCCTCAGTTTCAGAATTGTTTATCGTTGCCGTAATAGAGGCTGAAGTCATATCGGATGAGATGACAATATCACGGGCAAACCTGTTATTCAGAATATCTTCCCTGAGTTTTACGAAACCTGCAGAGTCAGATGGAATTTTCCGGATCATGGGATCAGCCACCATCAATCCTTCCGAGCTGGTTATCTTCCTCACTGTAAATGGAGAGATGCGGCTTGTAACACCTGTCAGCTTTGAAATGTCACGGTCAGCCGCTTTTATCTCTTTCAGGTTTTCAGCAGTCAGAATAGTAGAATCGCTGAAAAGCAGAACAACCATATCCTGTACTCCAAATTCATTTTCAATCTTATCTGTTTCAATCCTCGATTTCATTGACGGAGGAACATAATTCCTTATTTCCGGATCTGTTTTCGAAAGAGGTATCAGCGAGCCCAGGGAGATTCCCAGCACCAGGCAAAAACCGATTATCAGCCAGCGATATTTTATAATGAAATCAGCCATAAAATCAAAAATCTACTCTCACAGCAATCTTTATACAATTCATAAATTCATCCACCAGATCATAAATCGATCCTTTTTTACCGGAATAAAACTCACCGCCCAGGCTTATTGTGAAGCCATCAGCAGGTTTACAGGTTATTTCAGGCATCATCAGAAAATCACGGGAAGTGAAATTGTAAAGAGAAAGAAGCGACGGTGTCAGCTTTCCATAGAAGAGATCCGTTTCAATCCGCATCCCGGCAGAATGATAAGATTTTTCAAGCTGGTAATTGTAGAGCCTGTTGAAAGCACCAACCTGCTGACGGACATATTCTGTCAGATCAAATCCGGGGGTTGCCATTAACACTGCCAGTTCAGACAGATCAGGCTCTGATCCGATGAATGGATTGACTGACGTTTCTTCAAAACCGGGAATTATTTTACCGGAATATTCCGCTGTTATTCTCCAGCTTCCTGATAACCAGTCAATTCCTGCAACCCATTCCAATTCCCGGCAGGCTACATATTCATATGTTTTATATGAATCATAAGGTATTGACCATGCTGCTTCGCCTCTTATACCGGCACTCCCGACAGTCGTTTCAAAATCAAAGCCAATATTCCTGATCTTATATGGTTTCATCGTCAGTTCCGTATAAGGAACAGGTATCGGATCTGACAGATTAAGATTGAATCTTGTCAGGGCTGTCCCTGGCATGGGATCATATCCGTCAAACCATGAAAGGCTCATATCGGCACCTCTTAAATGCAAATTTGCCTTTAAACCATAACTAAACATATCATTCCCTGTAACAAGAGAATTTATCGGATTAATGGTGACATAAGCTGGGAGGGGCAGGGGATCAATCATCAGAACTGACGATCTGTAATATGGCATGCCAACAGCTTCAAGACTTAGCACCGGGAAAGGATACCATCTTGCACTTACCAGCAGATTACCCATGTCCATGTCTTCATGGTCGGGTGAACGTGAAACGAGGTTCTGTGCGCTGAATTTTGATGTCGGATTGGTAAAATCAGCCCGGCCCCATTTTATAATCTTCTGGCCTGCGGTTACATCCCATTTTTTCCCATTTATCCCGACATACGCTTCCCTTATGTCCAGCCGGGTAACAGGTTCCCGGAACTCGGTCCCGTAACGGAAACGAAGATCAGCAAACGCTTTAAACATCTTCCCGCCTTCGCTTTCTATTTTAAGACCAAGATCAGAAAATGCGCTTGGTATATATGCTTTATCTTCTTCATCATCAATGCTTCCATAAAATCCGCCCCTGACAAATCCATATATTAAGCGGCCGTTTTCAGATGAAGGAAGCTTAACCGAATCAGGTTGTCCATTTAGAAAAGCAGGAATTAGAAGAAATATGAGAGTCAATTTTATTATTTTATTATTCATGAATGCATCTTTTTATGCAAATGAATAATATAAAGCAAGACGTGTCGTCTTACCCATCTTTCCCGAACCTCTAAATCAATATGAGTTTGTACGTGCCGCTTGGAATGTACTTCCGGCAACCGATTACTGGCTACTGATCATAAAGAATTGACTTCCTGACGCCTGATGCCCGTCGCCTGTCGCCTATTCTTTTACCCCTGTCGCTTTTTCTCTGTATTCACTGGGAGTTATTCCCGTCTGGCTTTTAAAGATGGAATTGAAGGTTGTTTTTGAATTGAATCCGGCATCGTAGGCAATAGCCAGTATAGTGTAATTATTGTTCTTAAGATCGCTGAACCGTGAAATGACTTCGTTTACCCTGTATTCATTGATAAAAGTGAAAAAATTCTTTCCGTGTGTCTCATTCAGAACCTGTGTAATGTGGTGACGGGGTATACCTGTCATATCTGAGAGATCCTGGATACTCAGATCCCTGTTGAGATATGGTTTCTCGGTTTCCATGACTGATATCAGCTTATCGAGATAAGTTCTGGCTTGATTCTCCTTTAAGCCGCTCTTGACGTACTTTTCGCTTTCCTTCCTGCCAACCTCTTTTATTTTTACTTCCTGTCCATAAATGACAGGCTGTTTTATCACATAAAAGCTATATGCAAAGGAGAAGATGGCAATAAATCCAAACACCACGAAATAAGGGTCAAATGGAATAAAATCGCCTATCATGTTAAGTCCGCCCAGGATGAAAAGTATCAGGAATGCCACATAATAGCTTATTGATAAGACCTTCAGCCAATTAAGAGTAATCATTCCGGATGTGTACGAGATAAGGTCCTTAAGTTTTTTCTGGTGATTCCTGATCTCAATAAATGCAAGGATACTGTACGCTGAAACTGATATGAAGAAGCAGGTGCTGTAGACAATCCTAAGGGAAATAAATCTGTCGGGAGTGAAAAAGTTCCTTAGATCCTTAAGTAATGGCACTTCCCTGAAGATCACCGATACTGCAAAAAACACAACGAAAGGAATAAAATGAAGCAGCGACAGCCAGTTAAATTTCCTTTCCGGATCTGTCATAAACTGAACATATAGATAGAGGAGGGGTCCATAAGTAAAAGCAACAAACGGGAATGCATACATCTCAATCACAGTGGAATTAAGCAGGGCGATAGTCAACTCGGTGCATATCAGAAACAACCAGGCTGCCATCAGCCTGTTGGCAATAGTGGCCGGCTTTTTTGTCGATATAAGCAGTCCTGCAAAAAATGATTGTGATATACCTATATATAATACGGGATCTATATTGACCATAACCAGAAATTTAATAATCAAATATAGTGAAAACAGACAATAATTCGGTACTTTTGAATCTGACCTGTTATGAGAAAAATTGTTCCATTGCAAAAGTACTAATCTGTAATTTGTTAATAATGAGATATTTATGAGCGTACTGTTAAACAAGGATTCAACAGTTATTGTTCAGGGATTCACAGGAAGCGAAGGTACATTTCATTCCACACAGATGATTGAGTATGGGACCCGGGTCGTTGGAGGCACCACACCCGGAAAGGGAGGACAAATACATCTCGGTTTACCGGTATTCAACACTGTTAGGGAGGCTGTTGAAAAGACATCAGCCGATGTTTCTGTAATTTTTGTTCCTCCTTCATTTGCCGCTGATGCCATAACTGAAGCTGCAAATGCTGGTATAAGGCTTATAGTCACAATTACTGAAGGCATCCCGGTTTCAGATATGGTCATGGTGAAGGAGTACCTGAAATCCTTTGATTGCCGGTTGATCGGACCCAATTGTCCCGGAATTATTACTCCAGGTGAGGCAAAGGTCGGGATCATGCCGGGCTTCATTCACAGGAAGGGCTCGGTAGGAATTATCTCACGCTCAGGTACTCTGACCTATGAAGCTGTTGACCAGGTCACCAGGCTGGGACTTGGTCAGTCAACATGTATTGGAATTGGAGGAGATCCTGTTGTTGGAACGACAACTTTGGATGCTGTCAAACTTATGATGAATGATCCTGAAACAGAGGTGATTGTGATTATTGGGGAGATCGGCGGGAACATGGAAAATGAGGCTGCCGAATGGATAAAAGAGAATGGCACTAAACCGGTCATTGGCTTTATTGCGGGACAAACAGCACCAAAAGGACGCAGAATGGGTCATGCAGGTGCTATAATAGGAGGGAAGAATGATACCGCGGCCGCAAAAATGGAACTGATGAAGAAATCCGGTATCCATGTTGTGGAATCACCGGCAGATATAGGAATCACGGTCTCAAAGATATTAAGACATTAAGACATTCAGACTTTCAACTATATTTGCACCAACCTAATAATTGAAAAAATGGAATTTCTTAAAGGAAAAACAGCCCTTATTACCGGAGCATCAAGAGGTATAGGAAAGGCTATTGCGTTGTTATATGCACATGAAGGCGCTGATATAGCTGTCACCAATATTGTTGATGATGATGAATTTAAGAATGCCGTAAAGGAAATTGAAGCCCTGGGAGTAAAAGCAAAAGGATATGTTTCAAATGCTGCCAGCTTTGAAGATTCCCGGAGAGTAATAAATGAGGTAGGCAGAGATTTTTCAAAAATCGATATTTTGGTTAATAATGCAGGGATTACACGCGACACATTACTTATGCGAATGTCTGAGGAGCAATGGGATACAGTAATTACCGTCAACCTGAAGTCTGTCTTCAATCTTACAAAGGCTGTAATCCCGGTCATGCTAAAACAGAAGTACGGTTCAATTATTAATATGAGCTCTGTGGTTGGTGTAGCCGGGAATGCTGGTCAATGCAATTATTCCGCATCAAAAGCAGGGATCATAGGATTTACAAAAAGTGTCGCCAAGGAGGTCGGTTCAAGAAATATAAGGTGCAATGCCATCGCTCCGGGATTCATTCTTACTGAAATGACAGAAAAATTACCTGAGGATATAAAAAATGAATGGATAAATAAAATCCCCCTTAAACGCGGCGGACTTCCTGAGGATGTGGCAAATACAGCATTGTACCTGGCCTCGGATTTATCATCTTATGTAACCGGGCAAACAATTCATGTCTGCGGAGGCATGTTAACTTAAAAATTTTTATTATATTTACAGCTTCGCAGGGTGTCTATCCTTTTAGCACGAGGAAATGCAGCGAGACATATTTATTCCACACTTATTTTAAACGGACACCCTGCTTCTTTTTTTATGTGTACTGAGATGTACAATACCATTTTTTTCCTTATCATTATTATTCCCCTGGCAGGGTTTTTTCTCGAGAGGTACCTTGTATATCTTAACGGAAAAATGTGGTCTGAAACGCTTCCGGATAAGCTGAAGGGAATATGTCTTGAGGAAGATTACAGAAAGACCCAGCTGTACGAAAAGGACAACAGGAAATTATCATTCTGGTCATCAGTATTCAACCTGACCGTGATCCTGGCCATGATCATTGCCGGAGGCTTCTCCTTCATCGACGGGATTGCCAGGACATTCAGCATTAATATGATAGTCATTGCATTGATATTCTTTGGAATAATAGGCTTTGCATCAGAAATAATCAATATTCCTTTCAACTGGTACGATACTTTTGTAATCGAAAAAAAATACGGGTTTAACACCATGACTGTCAGGACTTTTATAACTGATCACATTAAATCATGGTTCATTGTTCTGCTTATCGGTATTCCAGTGCTTGGCCTCATTACCTGGTTCTATTATAAGACCGGGAGCCTTTTCTGGCTTTATGCCTGGGGATTGATAACGGCTTTCTCAGTATTTATGAACCTGTTCTATTCCGAACTTATAGTCCCATTGTTCAACAAACAGACTCCCCTTGAAGAGGGAACACTCAGGAATAAGATTGAAGGGTATGCAATCAGGACCGGATTTAAATTAAGGAATATATATGTTATTGACGGATCAAAGAGAAGCACAAAAAGCAATGCATATTTTTCGGGATTCGGCCCAAGGAAAAGGATAGTCCTGTATGACACTCTTCTCAAAGAACTTACTGAAGATGAGATAGTTGCCGTTCTAGCTCATGAAACAGGCCACTATAAGAAGAAACATGTTCTGCTTACACTAATTGCATCTGTTATTGTTACAGGATTAATGCTTTTACTGTTTTCGCTTGTTGTTGATGATCCCGAGATGTCAAGGGCAATGGGAGCGGAGAGCTCCAGCTTTCATCTTGGCCTGATCGTTTTTGGGATACTGTACAGTCCTTTATCATTGCTCATTGGACTAGCTTCAAATTTTGTATCCCGGAGAAACGAATTCGCCGCCGACAGGTTTGTCAGGGATACATATGAACCTGCAATACTTGCCTCTGCATTAAAGAAGCTCTCAGTGAAAAACCTTTCCAATATGATGCCGCATCCTGTTTATGTGTTTTTTCACTATTCTCATCCTCCTTTGCTTCAAAGGCTGGAGAAATTGGATTGAAATTTTCTATATTTGCGGCAATTAATGCCTCCTTAGCTCAGCCGGTAGAGCAGCTCATTCGTAATGAGCAGGTCGTGGGTTCGAGTCCCATTGGAGGCTCTCAGGATTGCGGATTGCGGATTTTCGATTTCGGATTTTCAATCCGCAATCCGAAATCCAAAATCCGAAATTAAATTGAGCGGGAAACGGGTCTCGAACCCGCGACCCTCAGCTTGGGAAGCTGATGCTCTACCGCTGAGCTACTCCCGCATTATATTCAAATCCAATCGCACAGCAAATTTATTGCAAAAAAAAATCTTACCAAATTATCCTTATTCATTTCTTCCATTTTAATTGTCCGTTGAACTTACAAAATATATTTTTGTAAATTATATTCCATTTAAATTATGAAGGCAGAAATTATTACAATAGGGGATGAGCTTCTTATCGGGCAGACTATCGACACCAACTCTGCCTGGATTGGAGCCAGGTTAAGCAATATGGGATTTGATGTCTGTCGTAAAATAACGATTCATGACGCCAGGAAAGATATTCTTGAAGCAGTGAGAACTGCTGCAGGAAAATCGGATGTTGTTATTATCACAGGCGGTCTCGGACCAACCAGTGATGATATCACCAAACAGACTCTTTGCGAATTCTTCAATACACATCTTGTTGTAAATCAAGAGGTACTGGGTATGGTTGAAGCAATGATGAAACGGCGCAGCTTCCCGATGAATGAAAATAACCGTAAGCAGGCTGAAGTACCTGAGTCATGCAAGGTCCTTAAAAATGAAAGGGGTACAGCCCCGGGAATGTGGTTTGAAAAGGACGGAACAATATTTATTTCAATGCCGGGAGTCCCATGGGAGATGCAGTACATCATGACTGAACATGTCCTTCCTGAATTGGGATCCAGGTTTACTTCCCAGTCCATAATCCACAGAAATATAATGACATACGGAGTACCGGAAGCCAGGCTTGCCGAGCTGCTCGCAGGATTTGAAGCAGATCTTTCTCCAGAAATCAGGCTTGCCTACCTGCCGGGATCAGGTATTATCAAATTGAGACTTACTGCAACCGGACCTGATAAGGCTTTTCTCGAAAAAATTATTGGAGAACAGGTTGAAAAGCTGTATAAAATTATTCCGGAGCTTATCTTTGGAGAAAATGAAGATTCGCTTGAAATGGTCATCGGTAAGCTTCTTAAAGAAAGAAATCAGACTGTCTGTACCGCAGAGAGCTGTACGGGAGGTAAAATTGCACAGATGTTGACCAGTATACCCGGTAGTTCAAATTATTATAAAGGATCGGTTATTGCCTATGATAATATGGTAAAAACAGAAGTTCTTAAAGTTCACGGGAATAAGATTGAAAAATTCGGGGCGGTAAGCGAACTGGTAGTTGAAGAGATGGCGAGAGGGGCAAGGGATCTGCTGAAAACTGATTATTCTATTGCCACCTCAGGAATTGCGGGACCTGACGGAGGCACTGAAGATAAGCCAGTGGGAACATTATGGATAGCTGTGGCTTCAGAAAAAGGAACAGTCATGGAAAAGCATCTGTTTGGATACGACAGGATATCGAACATCAACAGGTTTTCAGTTGCGGCTTTAAACCTGCTCAGGAAACAAATTATAAGCAGGTAAATTCGAATAATAAACCATGTTAAAAAAAAGTAACTGAAATATTTGGTCAATCAGATAAAAATCACGTATTTTGCGCTTCATTTTTAAAGACATTATTTCGGAAAAGTAAAATAAACATCAATGTCAAAGATTTGTCAGGTTACAGGGAAGAAAGCGATTGTCGGGAACAATGTCTCACATTCAAAAAGAAGGACCAAGAGAAAATTCTATCCTAATCTTTTTGAAAAAAGATATTATCTGCCGGAAGAAAAGAGGTGGATATCACTCAAGATCTCAGCCGCAGGCATTCGTCTTATCAACAAGAAAGGACTTACTTCAGCATTGAAAGAAGCAAAGGAAAAAGGTTACATTGTGAATTATTAATAAGGATAGAAAATGGCAAAGAAAACTAAAGGCAACAGACAGCAGATAATTCTGGAATGTACCGAACATAAGGAGAGCGGGCTGCCCGGAATGTCAAGATATATCACTACGAAAAACAGGAAGAATACTCCGGACAGGATTGAAAGAATGAAATATAATCCTGTATTAAAGAAACATACGCTTCATAGAGAAATAAAGTAAAAAGATTATACCATGGCAAAGAAAGTTGTTGCTACTCTTAAAACAGGTACCGGTAAAACCTTTACAAAGTGTATCAAAATGACAAAGTCCGAAAAAACGGGCGCTTACCTTTTCAATGAAGAAATAGTTCATAATGATCATATTAAGGACTTTTTCAACAAGAAATAACAATAACATTAACAGGAAGATATTCAAAGCTTTCTTCGTTGCGAAGGAAGCTTTTTTTATATTTGTTTTTCAATAAATCACTGAAATGGCGTTGCTGGGATTTTTTACCAGAGAAAATAAGGAGAGCCTTAATAAAGGTCTTGAAAAAACAAAAGAGAGTGTTTTTACCAAGCTGTCAAGGGCAGTTATCGGCAAATCAAAAGTCGATGAGGAAGTCCTTGATAACCTTGAGGAGGTACTCGTTTCGTCCGATGTAGGAGTAGAAACTACATTAAAGATAATTGAACGCATTGAAGCACGAGTTATAAGAAATAAATACTTGAATACCAGTGAACTAAATACAATTTTAAAGGAGGAGATAGTTGCCCTCCTCGAGGATAACAGCACCGGGATAGAATCTGATTTTTCAGCTCCTTTCGCATCTTCTCCGCATGTAATTATGATCGTTGGTGTTAACGGCTCAGGAAAAACAACCACCATCGCCAAAATGGCTTATCAATATAAGAACACGGGTAAGAAAGTCCTGCTTGGTGCTGCAGACACTTTCAGGGCGGCAGCAATTGACCAGCTTCAGATCTGGGCCGACAGGGCCGGAGTATCGGTCATAAGGCAGCAGATGGGATCAGATCCTGCATCAGTGGCATATGATACTGTCAAATCAGCAGTGGCAGGAGATTATGATGTTGTAATTGTAGATACAGCGGGCAGGCTCCACAATAAGGTCAACCTGATGGCTGAACTAACAAAAATAAAAAGAGTCATGGAGAAAG
>CAZLCF010000084.1:0-11269 GCA_964557905.1 uncultured Rikenellaceae bacterium
ACAAAAAGACCACTGTAATTTATTGATTTACAATGGTCTCTTCTTATTAATGGTCGGGGTGAGAAGATGATATTCATTTATAACATACTGATTTAGAAACATATATAAAATATGACAAATGTTTTATATTCAGTGTACAGAATAACTATGTTATTTTGAAAACGTGATGAAATATATCTCTTGTTTTAATAAATACTTTTCTATCATGATAATCCTTACCTTCATATTCAATTTCAACCAGTCCAAACAGGAACAATCCCTTTTCAAATGTCCTGTAAATAAAACAATCGTATGCCGATTTTTCAGGAGTCGAAAAAGGGTGAAATATGATTTCATTGATTAAGGCAGGGAAAGCTTTGAAATAAAGCTGTGCGTAAAAAGATGCTTCCCTTTGCTTCTTGCCGAACAGGCTTAACAGATAAACCATGTAAATCGTTCCCACATTACCTATACTGTTACTTTCATACCTGTCAAGGTATCCCTGATTAAAGTTTGTAGCAAATGTTGTAAACAAGGTTTGGAACAAAAATACCGGATTTTTTGTAACCTCCTTTCCAGATTTTGTTAATTGAAGTTTATTTTTCCTGATTATGACCACACCTGACAGTTTTATAAGTGCGTTCGAATAAGCGGCCGGAAGATAATCCAGTTCGTTAAGCACTTTTTTATAAGATATTGTTCTGTTTTCTTTGGAATAAATGTTCAAATTGTAAATTTCATTGACAATTTTTCGAGGTAGTTTTCCTCCTGCAGTAAGCCTAAGTCCGTTTTCGGCCAGGATTACATTGATGATTAGTAAGCATATTTCTACGACCGGCGATGAGGCTATTATTTCCGTTTCAGATGAACTTTTATACCTCACAATGCATTCAGGTGAAAAAGGTTTATAAAGTAATATATTCATCTGATAAGGGGACAATCGCTCAAAGTCCGCATTCGGAGATTGGTTATATTTGTTTGAGACTGAGGCTGCTATTTTATTCAGTTCATCCAATGAATCCGGCATTTGATCTCTGCGGTTGATTTCATCCTGAATCTGTTTTATTAAGTCATCACTAATTTTCGACATAAGTTTATTACTTAAATTCTGCTCCAATTTACGATGGTATTCCGCACTTCCTCGTCAAAATCCCTGAGATCCTCAATGGTAATTACACCATCGGTAAGTTGATCGGCCATCACCTCAACCCAGCGGGATCCACCTTTATTATTATATATCCTGGCAATATGAATGTCGTTTTTCTTAATACGCTGGAATAACTTCATGTAGGCTTCCAAGGTACTGGCAAATTTACCGTTGCGCCATTTTCCAAGAATCGCTTCAGCGTCGGTCAGTCCTCTTATGTAATGGTTTTCCAGTCCCCTGTCTATAACAATGCGGGCTATTTTCTTCTGGGATTTTGAAAGCTCGTAATACATATTGCTGATGATTAAATGCTTCTGTTAAAATACTAAACTGTGAGTTAAAAACCAAATTATTCCTTTTAAAGAAAAATGAACATGGAAGTGGAAGTAAGAAAAAATACTATAAACAAAGGGGATCTGATATTATTCTACTTAACTCCCTGTGATCTTACGAAATTATACCCGAAAAGGTATAATTAATGTGGTTATAAAAGATTTTATACCCGAAAAGGTATAAATATCATAAGTATTCTTATCTTTATACCCGAAAAGGTATAAAACATGGAACAAGAATCAATGTCATTATCAGACTTTTTAAAAGATAAGAGAAAGAAATTAAACCTCACCCAACAGCAGTTAGCAGAAAAAGCCGGAGTAGGGCTCCGCTTTATCCGTGACCTTGAACAGGGAAAAACAACACTCAGAATGGATAAGGTAAACCAGGTATTAAAACTATTTGGACAGGAGCTGGGACCACAACCTATTAACAGGATTAAGCTTATAAATGAATGAGAAAAGCAGAAATATATATGAACAATAAACTAGCTGGTTATTTAACTGAAAGCGAGGATGGTTATACATTCTTATATGATAAGGATTATTTAACCGACTCAGCAGTCAAACCAGTCAGTTTAACGCTTCCTTTGAAAGAAAAACCACATTTAAGCAAAACTATGTTTCCCTTTTTTGATGGACTGATCCCCGAGGGCTGGTTATTGGAGATTGCTGAGAAAAATTGGAAACTAAATGCAAGGGATCGAATGGGTTTGTTGCTGGCATGTTGTAAAGATTGCATCGGAGCTGTTAGTATTGAAGAAGATAAGACCTAATCTATGACTAAAAGGAGATGTTTATATTGTTATAATGAACTAGGGGAAGAGACATCCGAATTTCATAAGATATGTTGCAGAAAGATCTTTGGGACAAAGATACCGCCTGAATTACCCTATTCCGAAGATCAAATGTTGGAGTTGGCTGAAAAAGTAATAAGGTCGCAGTCAACTGTGACTGGTGTACAACCTAAATTATCTCTGGAAATCGAGAAGCTATCAATAAAAGATAAACCTCAAAGGTTTACAATCGTAGGACTCTGGGGTGGTTATATCTTAAAGCCACCAACAAAAAAATACAAATTTCTTCCTGAACTGGAAGACCTTACGATGCATCTGGCTGAAATATCAGGAATAGAAGTTGTACCCCATTCCCTCATCAGGTTGAGTTCAAGGAAACTATCATATATAACCAGGCGGGTTGATAGAAAGAATGGTTTAAAAATACACATGGAAGACATGTGTCAACTGACTGAACGATTAACCGAGCAGAAATATAATGGATCTTATGAGCAGATAGGTAAAGCAATTGCCAGATATTCGGTAAATCCGGGACTAGATATAACTAATTTTTTTGAGCAAGTCCTGTTTTCCTTCCTTACAGGTAATGCAGATATGCATTTAAAGAACTTCTCTCTGATTGACAATCCAGAATTGGGTTATATTCTTAGCCCAGCATATGATATGGTAGCATCCAATCTGGTAGTCGAGGGTGATGATGAGGAATTGGCTTTAACTTTAAATGGCAAAAAGAAAAAAATCAGGAAGAAAGATTTTCTTGAAGCATTAGGCAGATTCAGTATTGATAGTAAAGTAATAGAGAATCTGTTCAATAGATTTAAAGGATCAATGGATAATTGGCATAAATTTATTGAAATAAGCTTCATACCAAAAGATATGAAAGCTTCATACCATCAACTTATAAATGAAAGAGCTGATCAGGTTTATTAAGATTATCTTAGAATAGATTCCCGTACAAAAACTGTAAAAAATAAGAACGTAACTTTTGTACTACTTTTTGTACTACAAACGAAAAAGACCTTGTAATTATTTAATTTACAAGGTCTTTATTTTTACTCAGTCGGGGTGAGAAGACTCGAACTTCCGGCCCCTACGTCCCGAACGTAGTACGCTACCAACTGCGCCACACCCCGCTTTGACCTCCGTAGCTTTAGCGAAGGAGGCCTTTTAATCTGGCAGGCAAAATTAATAAAATTTTATAATCTTTACATTCTCAACAAATGCTATTCTATGACCAGCCAGAACCGGATATACTCAATAGATATAATGCGGGGACTTACCCTGCTCCTGATGCTTTTTGTCAATGACCTAAACATGCAGGTTGCCCCGTCATGGCTCGGTCATATGCCGGCTGATTTTGACGGTATGGGTCTCGCCGACTGGGTATTTCCGGGTTTTCTTTTCATTGTCGGAATGGCAATCCCGTTTGCATTTTCGAAAAGGTTCTCACAGGGTCAATCCTTTAATGAAATCAGCAGGCACATAATAACCAGATCGCTCAGCCTCATAATAATAGGTGTACTTATGCTTAACACAGAAAGGGTTAATCCTGAGCTGACCGGAATAGGAAAAAATCTGTGGGCCTTATTGATGTACATTGCTGTCTTCCTTTTCTGGAACGATTATCGTGATAAGGAAAAGAGAATCTTTACTGTAACAGGATTCAAACTGGCAGCACTGGTAATTTTTGTTTACCTGGTTTTCAAGTTCCGTTCAGGGGAACCTGAAAATAACGGTTCGCTCATAACAGGATGGTGGGGTATACTGGGACTTATCGGCTGGGCATATCTCGTATCAGCTTTTACCTATGTCCTTTGCCGTGATTCAATATGGAAAACATCTCTTGTTGTATTGTTTTTTCTGGTATTGAATATGCTTTCCGGCTGGGGCCTGCTTGGTTTCTTTGATCCCGCCGAACCTTTTTTAGGGATAATAATTCAGGGAAATAATCCATTAATAGTACTGACAGGCTTGATCGGAGGGCTTATAATCAAGAAAATACCCTCAACTGAGTTTAAGACCAGCATCCTGATCTTTATTGGACTGGGTCTTTTCTGCCTGGCTTCAGGATTTGTTTTGCGAAAATGGTTCATAATTTCAAAGATTCAGGCAACTCCAAGCTGGGGGATGATCTGTTCCGGCATCAGCTTCCTGTTATTCATCCTCCTTTATTGGATAGTTGATGTAAAGGACAATAAAGCATGGGCAAGATTTTTAAAGCCTGCCGGAGAAAACTCTCTTACAACATATCTGGCACCGGATATCTTGTATTATCTGATATGGATGTCCGGAATTCCGGTGCTTATCTACAAGCAATCATCGGAACCTTTGATAGTTGTTGCCGGTTCATTGGTCTGGGCGCTACTTATGGTGGGACTGACAGCTTTGCTGGCACGTTTTAATATCAGGCTCAGGATCTGATTATTCAGATCTGCTCATTGAGAACGGGTACGCACTTTCCGAAATACCCCTGTTTTTATCCGGTTCCGGTCCTATTCTGAAGATGAGCTTCCCTCCTTTCAGCAGCTCATCATGCCTGATAAAATTCCTGTCAATCATCCTGCCATTTAGTTTAATATCCTGAATATAAACATTTTGTTTGCTGTTCCCAGGAGCTTCTATTACTAGCTCGTTGCCATTCTCGAAACGAAGAGTTGCTTTATCGAACAGCGGAGATCCGAAAACATATTCATCGGTCCCGGGAGTAACAGGATAAAAACCAAGGGCTGACAGGACATACCATGCCGATGTCTGGCCGTTGTCCTCATCTCCGCAATAGCCGTCA
Source organism: uncultured Rikenellaceae bacterium (assembly GCA_964557905.1). Lineage (GTDB taxonomy): Bacteria > Bacteroidota > Bacteroidia > Bacteroidales > VadinHA17 > LD21. The sequence continues at coordinate 5,041 of CAZLCF010000084.1, forward strand.
GGTGTGTAATTATAGAGTTTATCGAGCACCTGGCGCACCCGGTACTGGGACTTCCATGGCTCGCCTGCATAATTATAAAGATATATCATATGCTGTATCGGCTGATTGCCATGCGCATAGTTGCCCATATTCATGATCTGCATTTCGCGTATCTCATGGATCACCAGTCCGTAATAAGAATAATCGAAAACAGGTGGTACTTCGAAAACCGAATCGAGCTTTGCAATGAATTCTTCCTTCCCGCCCATCAGATTAATTAAGCCATCAATATCCTGAAAAACACTCCAGGTATAATGCCAGCTGTTGCCTTCCGTAAAGGCATCTCCCCACTTATAAGGGCTGAAAGGTGTCTGAAAGGTACCATCTTCATTTCGTCCGCGCATAAGTTTGCGTCCCGGATCAAACACATTTTTATAATTCATCGCCCTCTTTTTAAAGAGATCAATTTCTTCCTGCGGACGATTAAGTTCTCTTGCAAGCTTCCAGATGCAGAAATCAGCATAGGCATATTCGAGAGTACGGGCTGCGCTTTCATTAATACCCACGTTATAAGGAACATAGCCAAGTTCGTTATAATATTTTGCCCCGAGCCTGCCGATCGAAGAAACCGGGCCCACATTGTCTGTATTCTTTAATATCGCTTCATACAGTGTCTCAATATCATATTTCCTGATACCTTTTAAATATGAGTCTGCAATGAGTGAAGCAGAATTGGATCCTATCATGCAATCGCGATGACCCGGACTCGCCCATTCCGGAAGCCATCCGCTCTCCTTATATGTATTTACGAGCCCTTCCATAATTCTGCTGTTAAGCGCGGGATACATTAAGGTCGTGAAAGGGAAAAGTGCCCTGAAGGTATCCCAGAAACCATTGTCAGTATACATATAACCTTGCAGAACTTCTCCATTATAGGGACTATAGTGAATGATCTTATTTTCTTTATTGATCTCATAAAAACTCCTGGGAAACAGCAACATCCTGTACAGGCATGAATAAAATGTCCTTTGCTGGTCAACAGTTCCTCCCTCAACTTTTATCCTGCTGAGCTGATCATTCCAGGCTTTTTTTGCTTCAGCTTTGACCTGTTCAAAGTCTTTAGCATCTGTTTCACGTATCAGGTTTAGCATAGCCTGGTCGTGGCTTATAAAAGATGAGGCAGTCTTAATGTTTATCTGTTCACCTCTTTTGGTCCTGAAACCAAGGATTGCACCTGTATGATCGCCCTCTGCCTCAAGATCACCGGATTTTAACTTATCCCCGTTCCAGGTATAAGTAAGCTTAAAATCCTTATCGAAAGTGACAACAAAATAATTGTGGAAATTGTCCGGAACTCCGCCCTGGTTGTTCCTGCAATATCCGATAACCATTCTTTCTGAGGGAATTATCTTCACCATGGAACCTTCATTGAATCCGTCCACCAGTATAAATGATGAATCACTTTCTGGAAACGTGAACCTGAACAATGCTGCTCTTTCAGCAGGAGTTACTTCAGCAGTAACATCATAATCAGCGAGATATACACTGTAATAATACGGCTTCACTATTTCTGCCTTATGAGAGAACCATGATGCCCTTTCTTTCTCGCCGTACTTGGGCGTTCCGGTTATTGCCATCAGGGAAAAGGCTGCATAGTCATTGATCCACGGGCTTGGCTGATGGGTCTGCTTGATACCCATGATCTTGTAATCATTATATGTGTATGACCATCCATTGCCCATGACTCGTGTCTGGGGAGTCCAGAAATTCATTCCCCAGGGCATTGCAATGGCAGGATAAGTGTTCCCGTTCGATAGCTGATATTCAGAATCTGTTCCCATTAATGGATTCACAAGTTCAACCGGGTCAAAATCTGCTCTCTTTTCTTCCTCCTGAGAACAACTGATCGTAAGTAATAATGAAATGAATATCAAATAATTAACAAAATTCAAATATCTCTTACTCATATCTGCTATTCCATTTTCAAATTAAATAATTTTCAAATTGACCAGTTTCTCGTAGACTTTTTCAGATGTCAGCCAGTTCATGCAGGCAAGGTCGCCCCTGCGGCATTTTCCTTTACCGAATATTGTGCAAGGACGGCATGTGAGGTCATCTGCAGGGATATTTATCGAAAAGCTTTCAGGTTGCTGCCATGCCCCAAAGCCTGTTATGGGATCAGTACCTCCCCAGACCGAAATGACTTTTGTCCCGGAGAGTGCAGCCATATGCATATTTGATGAATCCATTGAAATCATAAAATCGAGCCTGCTCATAAGGGCAAGTTCCTCGCTGAGACTGAGATTGCCGGTAACAATGTATGATCCCGGCACCCTTCCATGGAAAAAACTTAACCGTTCAGATTCTTCTATATCGCCAAAAAGCCAGTATTTTGCCTTGTGTTTTTTTGAAATGATCTCCAAAAGCCTGATCATGTTTTCTTCTGGCCATGTTTTCAGCTCATGTCTTGCATAGGGTGCAATACCAATGTTTAACATGTTCATAGCCAGTGGTAATCCTGAAACTTTTTTCACAGCTTCGGAAGATGGAATAATACATTGTCCGGTTTCAGGAATAACAGGGAATCCGGCTTTGCCGAAAACATCACAATACCTCTCCACTGAATGTTTTAATCTTATTCTGCTTCTTCCTTTAATCACCCTATTTTTTTCGGTTCTTCCTTTGTCTATCACAGAAACCGGCGAACCGGACATCCTGAAGATCAACCTCAGGATCTTTGATCTCAGAACATCATGAAGATCAATTACATGGTCTATTTTACCTTGTTTTCTCAGGTCACGGAAAAGACGGATTATTCCTATAAAACCTTTATGCCTTACTTTAAAATCGGGCAAAAAAAGCTGCAAACTATTTATTGAGGAAAAGAACGGGGCAAAATCAGGTCTTGTAACAAGGGTTATTGCAGTTTCAGGGTATGTCTTCCTCAGCGCAGCAATTACAGGGGTGGTCAGGGCAACATCACCCATTGCCGATGTCCTGATTACAAGGAGATTCATTTCAGTATTCTTTATAAGATTTTTCCTCGGTCAGACCTGATGATGTCCGGATGTTTATTTCCCTCTTAATTTCAGCCCTTTTATCATTTCTGAAATATACCGAGCGGGCTGTTGCAATAAAATCCTCACCAAAATTCTTTTTCCGTTCCAGGTCACGGATATGATCCTCTATATCCCATAACTCGCAATTCACCTCATACAAAGCTTTATACAGAGGATCTGAAGTTTCCATTATTGATGAGGCCATTTTGGTAAGCTCATCAAATTCTTTTCTCAGGTTTTTATGCTTGGCCTTATCTTTTATACGCTCAAGCTTGATCTGCATTATTGTGAGTTTATCTATTATCTCGCCGTTGGATAGCTCGATTTTCATGAGTGAATTCTTTTATTTCAAAAGTAACAAATTTAATCACAGCATTTAGTATGGATCCACATCAATCGAAATTCTCAGGGAGGAGGCTCCCTTTTCCTTTTCCAGCCTGTCTATTGATCCCAGGATCAGCTGTCTGGCTTTTGCTGCCGGTTTTTCCTTCTCAATTTTAAGAAGTATTGTTTTTATATACCATAGCTGGATCCTGGATATCAGAGGGAACTCAGGACCAAGAACCCTCTTACCAAAAATAGCTTTAAGATCGTTCCCGAGCATATCAGCATAACTGTTCAATAGAATTTTATCCTTGTGTTTAATGCTGATCCTGACTAACCTGCAGAAGGGCGGATAATTGAAGTTCTTTCTATCTTCTGCCTGGAGACGGAACATGGTTGAATAATCATGCTGCAGTACCAGTCTTATTATTTTATTTGCAGGATCTGATGTCTGAATGACCACTTTCCCCTGTTTTTGCCTTCGTCCTGCCCTGCCGCTGACCTGTTCCATAAGCTGGTAGCTCCTTTCATGAGCCCTGAAGTCGGGGAAGTTCAGAAGATTATCGGCATTAAGTATCCCTACTACTGTAAGATTCTCAAAATCAAGCCCTTTAGAAATCATCTGGGTGCCGATAAGTATATCAATGCGGTGTTCTTCAAAAGCCTGGATAATCCTGTTGAATGAGTTTCTGGTCCTTGTTGTATCCTGGTCCATTCTTGCCACACGGGCATCAGGGAAAACAATTTTAATCTCATCCTCAATTTTTTCAGTGCCGAATCCTCTTGTAGCCAGTCCGGGATAAGCGCATGCACCACAACTTAAAGTCACCGGGGAAGTATATCCGCAATAATGGCAGACAAGACGGTTTATACTTTTATGATATGTAAGATTAACTGCACACTGAATGCATACAGGGATCCATCCGCATTCCGGACATTCAATATATGGAGAGAATCCCCTCCTGTTCTGAAAGAGAATGACCTGTTCCTTTCTCCCGAGTGCCAGATCAACAGCCTCAAGCAGTTCAGGAGTGAAATGTGAAACCATCAGTTTTTTTCTGTAGGCTTCGCGCGTATTTGCTATGATAATGGCTGGCAGCTTTATCAATCCATATCTTTCCTTTAATTCTGCATATCCATATTTTCCGTTAATTGCATTGTTATAACTCTCAATGGAGGGAGAGGCAGAACCTAAAAGCGTTTTTGCCTTATGCAAGGCCGCCAGCATGATAGCAGAGTCGCGTGCATGGTACCTGGGTGCAGGATCATGCTGCTTATAAGATGTATCATGTTCCTCATCAATAATTACCAGTCCCAGATTACTGAAAGGGAGGAAAAGTGATGATCTGACTCCGAGAATGAGTCTGTACCCTGTACCGGGATTTTCATCTGCCACACGCTTCCATATCTCCACTTTCTCCTGGTCGTTAAAACGGGAATGGTAAACACCGGTTACTGGTCCAAAATGTTTTTGCAGCCGCAAAATTATCTGGGCGGTCAAAGCAATTTCAGGAAGCAGGTACAGGACTTGTCTCCCTTGTTTTAACTGCTCTTCAATCAGATGTATATAGATTTCAGTTTTACCGCTCGATGTCACACCATGCAGCAATACAATATCTTTTCCTCTGAATGAATTATATATCGAATTAAATGCAATCCGCTGACTATCACTTAATTGCCTCAATAATTCCTTCTTATTCCCATAATCTTTCAGCCTTCCCACTTCAAGCGAAACGGCAGTCAGTATACCTTTTTTTATAAGAGATCCAATGATCCCAGCAGAAGATCCCGATTCTTTCAGCAATAGTGATTTACGCAGCGGTATGATATCGGAACCTGAAGTGTATCCGGTTAAATGAAGATAAGCAGTCAGGATCTTAAATTGTCCGGGTAATCTAGCCAGTTGGTCTAGCATTTCATTCAATTCTTCATCAGAGAATTTCGCGGCAAGCTCAATGAATATTTCTTCTTTAGGCTTGTATTTTTCAAGTACCGGCGAAGCAGTTTCTCCGGCCGGGAACAATGCTGCCGGCACTGCTGCCTTCATCACTTCACCCTCTGAGCACATATAATAATCTGATATCCATTGCCAGTGACTGAGCTGTTTGTCGTTCACCACGGGGACAGGATCAGACACTTCCATTACCGGTCTGATATTTTTAAATCCCGGAGTGTCGTTGTGTAACCTGCAGACAATTCCTGAATAGACATTTCTGTTGCCGAACTGAACCAGTACTCTTACACCGGGTATTATAGATTTAGAAAGATGTTCCGGGATCCTGTATGTAAATCTTCCTCTTACCGCAAGTGGTAAAATAATATCTGCAAAGCTGTAGGACATGGACAAAAATTATATGCAAAGTAAGAAGAAAAACATAATCACATGTACTCACCCCCTTCTTTTCCCCCTCTCTACTTCGGAAAGAGGGGGAATGCCTTCATATACAGCATTATACACCCCCTCTTTGCGCAGCAGAGAGGGGGTTGGGGGGTGAGTACATGGGTTAATTCGGCTTGATAAACGACGACATCACAGTAATCAAATGTTCCTTGCGGATCGGTTTAATAAGGCATGCATCGCATCCGGCCTGCAGGATGATATCCTTATCATCCTCAAATATGAATGCGGTCTGAGCAATAATAGGAAGGTCCTTGCTTATTTTTCTTATCTCCTGTGTAGCTTCAATTCCGTTCATTTCAGGCATCTGCATATCGAGTACAACTATATCCAGATCAGAGGTGTTTTTGATAATTTCAATAGCTTCAACGCCTGAGCGGGCGGTAAGTACGTTTACTCCTGTGTCCAGAAGTATCCGCTTAAGGTAAATCAGCACATCCTTGTTGTCGTCAACAAGAAGGCATTTTTT
>CAZLCF010000085.1:0-11151 GCA_964557905.1 uncultured Rikenellaceae bacterium
TCCTTTGCAAGCGTGACAACATTCCGGGTGTTTACCCCTCGCGGGCATAAAAGGATACATTTTCCGCAGAGCATGCATTTTTTTATATTATCACGGACATAATCATTTTCTCCCCTTTTCAGAAAGATCTGCATCTCCCGTAGGCTGAATCTCGTAAAATTGCCTGTTGTGCAGGTCGCCGAACAGCAGCCGCACTCGATGCACATTCTGAAACTGGGTTCGCGTTCGGTAATGTATTCAGCAATACTTCTGTCGTTGGCATCATAGTCAATTATCCTGGCCTTCGATATTGTAAAACCGAATATGCTCATCTTATTCACTTCTGTTTTTAAAATAATCCATTACATCCGAAACAGCTGCCCGTGCGTGTGAGATCGTTTCGGTAATATTCATCGGTGCAGTGCATGTACCTGCATAAAACACCCCTGCTATATTACTGAGATTGCTGCCGAAATGATTATCAGCTGAAGCAAAAAATCTATTTTCTCCTGTTTCCAACCCTGCTGATTCTGCCAGATTTCTTCCACCTTCCGACATCTCCATACCTGCCATTAAAACAAGCATATCGAGTTCCATTTTTAACGGGCGCCCGGCAAGGGTATCTTCAGCTTTTACTATCAGCTTCTTATTTATTGATTCACTTACTTCGGATACTTTTCCTCTGATAAAGTTTACACCCCATTTTTCCTGAGCTTCGCGGTAAAGTTCCTCGTAATGGGCTCCACCCATTCTCATATCCATATAAAAACAAAAGACTTTTGATTCAGGCAGAAGTTCTCTTATTTCAATTGCCTGTTTTACAGCGGTTACACAACACAACTTGGAACAATACAGGTTACCTACCTTCTCATCACGAGAGCCTACACAATGAACAATACCCACATTTTTAGGCGCACTGCCATCGATTAACATAATTTTGTCTTTTCTGAACATTTCTTCCAGGTCAGATGACGTAATTACATTATCATAAATGCCGTAACCGTACTCTTCTTTCCTGGAACTTTTAAAAAGATCGAATCCTGTTGCAACAACGACAGCATCTGCAGTCATTTCAGTACCTTCCCTGGTCTCAAGAGAAAAGTTGCCGTTGTTGCTTATTATTTTTTCTACCGTTATTCCGGAGATGACCTTTATTCCATCTTTATTTATAAGTTTGTCAAGATAGTCCTTTACTTCAGAGCTGCTTCTTCTGTCAGGGAAAAGCTTGTACCAGTCGTTCAGGTGTCCTCCTGTATTTTTGTCTTTTTCAACAAGACTTATATTATAACCGGCTTTCGAAAGTTGTCCAGCAACTTCCATACCAGCCACACCAGCCCCGATAACAACAACGTGTTTATTCATTAAATATCAAATATTTAACAGACTATGCGCATTTACTTTTGTCATTGTTCCATTAATTTCATATTTCTTCTGCGGGTCATATTCAAATCCGATTTTTTCAAGCACCGGTTCACAATCGGTCTGGTGCATCTGCAATCCAAGTTCCCATGGATCGTATCCCAGAACAAGCCCTGCTACTTCTTCGTAGGTGAATACAGGAATACCTTCACCATCACTGCCATACTTTTTGCCTTCCATTTCATTAATCACATATTGCCATCTGTCGAGAAACATAGGGCATCCCGGACAGTTAGTGATAATCATATCGGGTTTAAATGGCTGCATTGATTCAAACTTCTGCTTTGAGCAGGCTATTGAAAAGCCCCTGTTAGCCTGTACCAGGTATTGCCTGAAACCAAAGCCACAGCAATGTCTCCGTTCAGGATAGTCAACAACCTGCCCTCCCCATTCTTCAATCATTCCTGCAAGAACGTAAGGATATTCAGCACCGCCTACACCCTTTGAAGGAAACATTTTAGCATAATGGCATCCTATATGATCTACGACTCTAAGAGGTTCACCCGTATTTTTATTGATTAATTTATATTTAGCCTTTGCACCAATCTCTTTTCTGAATTTATAGATAACATCACTTGCATGAGCGAGATTGTCAGGAATTTCAAATTCTCTTCCAGTGGCCTTTTTAAGCTGCTTTCTTACTTTATCCTCGATTTCCGGAAAATGGTGCCATGTTTCAAGTATTTCAGTATAAAGACCAAATGAAGTAATGCAGGAAGGAACATAGTTTTCATATCCTGCCTCTGTCATTAATGCAAACTGTCTTGCAACAACTGTCATAGCTGTTTCGACCGGAACAACATCTCCATGATATCCAATGCCGGAACAAGTAGTATGACATGGATGTTCGTAGACGTCCTTTCCAAGCTCTTCCCTCATTATACGGAGGAAAGCTACCTCAGATCCAGGGAAAAAATTTTGCCTTATGCAGCTTCTCACATAAAAATAACGGTCATCAGCTATCTCTTTCTGATATTCACTCCATATTGCTCTTTTTCCTTCAATTTTCATTTCGCTTATTGCTTCGTATGTGAACCGTTATTTGTTTTGTAAATATGTCTGAAATACTCATTATCAGTGGTTTCATCAAGTTCAAGGTTTAATTCCTCAGCTTTATTCCTTGAAGAAGATTCAATCTTTTCATACCGTTTCAAAGCTCCTGTCACTTCAAAAATCTTCTTTAATTCATTAAGTGATTCTTTAGGGATTTCTCTTAAGATTCCCGGACCCGTTCCTTTATAATTTCCTCCAAGCTGGTTCACAAGGTCTTTTCGGTTTTCATAAACCCATTCCCAGTTTGGTCCCTGTTCCGGATGAAGAGAAGGTGTTAGCATATCTATATATACACAGTATCCGGTGTTGAGAATAGATTCCCCGACCGTTCTTTTAATAGCCAGTTGTTGTCTCCCCTTCTCTGATTCAACAAAAAAGCCAAGATCCTGCGATAATCCGCGTAAAGCCATTATCACCAAACCAGGTGCATTACCTCGCGGACAACGTGTCTTACAGGACATACACTCTCCGCAATACCAGATAGCTTCAGATTTAAGCAGTTTCTCAATTTCATCGTTATCTCCCGATTGCACAATATCCACAATCTGACGGGGATCATAATTATAAAACTCAGCTGCCGGGCAAATGGCTGTGCAAACACCACAGTTCATGCAGGCATTCAGTCCCTCTTCAAACCTGATGTCCTCCATCAGCATTTCATAGTAATTTACCATCCCTGGATTTTTGACTTTACTGTTAGTTAATTAACAACAAAAGTAAGATCTGTCGGAAAAACAGGTAAGACGATTAAAACCTATTTTATGTGTGGTATTTATACTTATATGAAACGGTGCAACGGTGCAAAGGTACAACGGTGCAAAGGTACAACTGCTCAAAGGCACAACGGCGCAACGGTGCAAAGGCGTTTCGGACTGCACGACTGCATGACTGCAGGACTGCATGACATTTTTAAGGACAATTGCAGGGGTTTCTCTTATTCCTTTCGTTCAGCTTTTCGTTGACCTTATAAGTAAGAAAGGCCGTGCCGGCTCCGATCAGTGCTCCGGCAAGTACATCTGAGGGATAATGGACACCCAGATCCATCCTCGAAAATGCGACTGTCCCTGCCCAGGCAAAAGAAGGGACTATGAAATACCATTCTGGATAAGCCAGGCTTATTGATGTGGCTGTCGCAAATGCCGCTGACGTATGTCCCGATGGGAAGGACGGGCTTACGACATCCATTTTTTGTGCAATGTCAGGATAGGTCTTATATGGGCGATCCCGGTTAATTGTATATTTCAATGCTGTAGTAAATCCAAAGTTGACTGCGGTCGCAGCAAGTGTCACGCAGGCATCTCTAAGCAGGTCTTGATCATCTTTTATAAGCCCTGCAGCTGCAATTCCTGCAGGTACGCCAATAACCAAATAAGCTTCTGATCCGGATACAAACTTGAAGAAATTGTCCGATGGAAGGGTTTCAGCAGAGTTTATTGATCTCAATAACCTGATGTCAATATTCTGTGACAAGAGGCAAACAGGTAAAAAGAATAATATTGATAAAAGGAGTCTCTTTTGCATCTTCTGTCCCGATCCCGGATATCAGTTCAATTCCTGCTTTTGAGTTTTATTTTAATTTGGTCTTGATATCAATCAGTTTCTTTACTGTTTCGATATCAGACTGACCTGATATTTTCGTCGTTATTGCCCTGATCTTGCCATAATGCCTGCCAGTTTTAAAGTCATCCTTTACAGATTTCGGAAGATCACTTGCAATTATCACAGGTTCAGCCTTATCTCCAAAATAGAAAGTCACCCTGAAAGTGTCCTTCATAACAGCCAGCCAGAAAATTGTCTTCTTCTTCTGAACCAACTTGAAAAACCATTGCTTTCCGTCATTGTAGTAATTCCAGATGCCCGATATATCCTTATAATTGTCGGAAGCAAATTTCATTATGCTTTGCCACAGGATCTTCTTATCTCCAATTATGGAAAATATTAAATCATCTGTCGGAGTTACCTGTCTGTCAGAAAGTACGAAAATTTCTTTTTCAGCCATAATCTTATTCTTTTAAATATTACTCCCTTCCCAACCTTCCTGCACGGGGTAGAAATCGGTGTTATATTTTTGGCAAAGCGTTCACCTCCATCAATGAAGTAACGCTTCCATACCTCCATGCTTTAAGAAGTGTTTTAATGTAAAACAGCAATTGCGAAACAATAAAGAGGAGAAAAACACCTCCTCCCGTAACAGGCATCCATGATCTGATTATTATAAAAGCCATCCATCCAAAAAGAATCTGGATTACCATGATAATTAACATCATCGTAAATGATGATCCGAAAGAACCGAATGTTGCGCTGAATCCAAATCCCAGCGCTTTAAAGAATGCCGGCTTTTCAGCAGATACCAGCCATGCTCTGGCATAATCGGCAACAAGAAGAAAAATCACTTCAGTGATCGAAAATATCAGCATAGTAATGATCCCGACGATATAGGTCATCGGACCGGGACCTGTTCCCGACCGGACTGTTAATCCAATCGGAAGACCAACAACAAGGAATCCAAAGAAAATCATTATTAAAGTGATCATGAAATACATACCAAGGAAATACCAGAAATACCTTGCACCTGCCCTGAAAAAATCAGATATTGAGAACCTCCCTGATGAACCTTTCAGGCTGTTGAACAGACCTCCGGCAAGAAATGTATTAATAAGTATCCCCAGAAATACCACATAGAAAAATCCGGAAAAGAAATATGAGGCCAGACTTTTTAGATACTGGCCAAGGTCACTGATCACTTCGATATCAATTCCGTTGAGTAACCTCTCCGTTATCATACTGCTTCCGAAACCCGCTTTCACTGTACCTTTCATCGGGATTACAAAAAGCGAAATAAGCAAAAGAGAGAAGAACCAGATTAATAGCACACCCTTCCATGATCTTAATGACCGCCGGGCACCTGATCCAAGAGATTTAACAATCTTCATAACATCTTAATTTACAGTGTTATAGCACTAATATAAAATTGCATCAGCGAAATCAGCTTATCGGCAAAGCGACGGACGGGCACACGATCAGGATCATCAGTTTTGGAGTTATTAATGAAGTTGATATCCATTCTTATTTTATATTCCGGATCTATCTTAACCCATTCAATCTTTCCATGTCCCAGGAATGTAAAATCTTTATAACTGGCTTTTCCATCCCAGATCTGGAGGATTTCGTCACCATTTTCAAAATGAACAAGAACGTCAACTGGCAGCATGATCTCTCCTTCCCTTGCAATCTCCACTACGGCTTTGTACAGGGAATCACCGGCATGAAGGTCTTTGCGTGTAGAGTTACTTCCGGCCAGTGTCTTGTTGAGGGAATCACTTTTAACAATTTTTCTTTCCGTGCTCCTGAGTTTTTTATTATAAAAGTCTTTCACTTTATAATCACAAATTCCTGTACCATATAGCATCTGGTCGAAAAACCAGTTCATATCAGGTCCGAACTTATCTCCATAAGTTTTTGTGACAACCTCATTGACAACATTAATAAAGTCTTTCCCTGAAGGGTGTTTAAATGCCCATTTTCTATAATATTCCCTGAAAACATCTTTTGTTGTTTCCTCTCCGATAATACCCATTAAAGTGTAAAGCCATGTTGCAGCTTTATTGTACGACATCATTCCATAGGTTCCCCGCGGATAATTCCAGGAGAACTCGCTATTACTGACGACCTGTTTATTGCTTGATTTTGTGTAGGTTAATCTGGAATAGGCTTTATCAGGAATCTGAAGAAAGGGAAGATCGATCATTCCTGAGTTATCGCCCCAGTAGTGGTCCATGATCCTCGCTTCCCAGAATGAATTAATACCCTCATCCATCCATGGTTCCTCAAATTCGTTACTTGCCAGTATCCCCATAAAATAAGCATGTCCGAATTCGTGGACTGTAACCATTTCAGGTAGATGCAGCCACTCAGGCATTTTATCTGCAGAGACAGAAGTAAAAAGGGTTGTATACTCCATTCCTCCGGCCCCTGCCCCTATTGTTGGCGGATCAACAAAAGTGAGGTGCGGCCAGGGATATGGACCAACATTCTTTGTCAGGTATTCGAGAGCATTCTTTACTGCAGTAAATTGCCGGTCAACCTGTTTGACTCGTGCTTCCGGCAGCAGCAGAGTAATATTGACATGTTCCCACTTGTCAGTGAAAACAGCATATCCCGGCCAGGCAGTCCACGCAAAATCAACAATATCTTCAGCCCTGAAAGTCAGTGTCTTATAATTTCCTTCTGTATCATTTTCATCCATCAGCTTACCTCCTGATCCGACAACATATTTCTTTGGAACCGTGATCTTAACATCATAAACACTGTGATTGGAATAGAATTCCGAGTTTGCATGAAACTGATGGCAGTTCCATCCGCTTTGCAATCTCTGCCGCATTCCCGCAGGTTCATATACCCCGAATTTGGGAAACCACTGGGCAACAAAATAAAAATTGTTAGCAAAACCGGTTCTCATTAAGCGGGAAGGAAGCTTTGTCTCAAAATCCACATTGATAAAAACCGTGTCTCCGGATCCGGCTGGCTTTGGCAGAATTACCTGCAGAACCGTGCTGTCATCAGGATTAGCATCATCGGGTCTGATGAATTGCATCAATGGCATCAGATCAGTTCCATTCCTGTCAGTTAAAGCGGTGATATTTATCCATCCGGGGTCGGATTCTTTTTTCCCCGGGGATCCTCCCGATTCCTTGTACAATGTTGAATTCCTGCTTTTAAAAGCATTCATGTACATATGCAGCTGTATATCAGGCACTGCTTCTGGTGTATTATTTACCCAAAAGGCTTCCATTGTTCCCGCAATGGTCTTTGCTGCAGTATCAAGCTTTACATTTATGCTATAGCCTGTAGTCCTTGGACTCAGGGGTTCCTTGTTTATGATCTGGGAATGTAAGGAACCGGCAACAACCAATAATGCGACAAATGGCACTACCTTTTTTTTCATCTGTAGAAATTATTTAATACTATCCTGTTGTTGCTTTTCCCCTGGCTCTTTTGTCAGGGTGAGAGGGATAACTCCTTCACTAAAGACAGCATTACCGGTCATTGTTGAATTGTCGTTCATCTTAAGATTGACCGAGACACTATCAGTATCAATCCAGATAAAGAAATAGAGAGAATCATTCTGAATCCTTACTTTTTCACCTGTAAGGTTATAATCCAGATTTGTCAATGAAATTGATGCAGTATATTTTACCTCTTCCAAACAAAAATCTATTGTCCCTGAAGTATAGCCTTCAGGAGCATATGGTGCATCAAATTTCCATTGACCCACAGGATCTATTTTCCCATTTGTGGATTGTGCCGAACCGGCTGAAGAACAGAAAATTATAAGCATGATGAATGGAAAAATCTTTTTCATAAATTGTAATTTTATAATTGAAAAATCATATTAATTCAATAGGTTGAAGTTACTGGATTTTTTTTATCAAACTTATTTCTCGTGAAAAATGTCTTACATACATCATAATTATCATATTAGCTTTTTTGCGGATGAACATTATGTACATTTACATTGTTAATTAATTAACAATAGCTTCAAATATGAAAAATCTGGTAATTGTCGGAGGCGGAACTGCCGGGACTACGATGGCAAACAAACTGGTAAAGTATCTCCCCGCAAACGGATGGAAAATCACGATCATCGAAAGGGCAAAAGAACACTTCTATCAGCTTGGTTTCCTTTTTATTCCCTTTGGCTACTATACCAGGGATCAAATAACAAAACCAGCAAAAAAATTCTTTCCAAAAGAGGTTGATGTCATAAGCAACGAGGTCGACCAGATCGAGCCTGATAAGAAGCTGATAAACTTAAAATACGGGAATTCAATTGCTTATGATGTTCTTCTTATCGCAACAGGTACAAGAATAAGTCCGGAAGATACCCCTGGCCTTAAAGGTGAATTATGGCATAAGAGTGTTTTTGATTTTTATACAATTGAAGGTGCCGAAGCTCTTGCCAGCTTTTTCAAAACCTGGGAAGGCGGCAACCTGGTTATCAATATAGCTGATAATCCTATTAAATGTCCGGTAGCTCCTCTTGAGTTTAGTTTTTATGCTGATGAATTTTTCAAAAAAAGAGGTATAAGGGACAAGGTAAAGATAACTTATGTTACTCCGATGTCAGGAGCTTTTACCAAACCAAAAGCCTCAAAATTCTTAGGCTCACTTATGGAGAGGAAGAACATTAATATTGTCACCGATTTCTTTCTCGGATAAGTCGACAATAAAAATAAGAAGATCCTCGATTTCGGAGGCCGTGAGGTGCCATTCGATTGCCTGGTTTCAATACCCCTTCATTCAGGAGACCCGGTAATTGCAAAAAGCGGGCTCGGTGATGAATTCGGATTTGTAAAAGCCAATAAGAATACACTGCAATCTCTCAATTACCAGAATATTTTTGTAATTGGTGATGCATCAAATCTCCCGGCATCCAAAGCCGGATCTGTTGCTCATTTCCAGGCTGATATCCTTCATGATAATATCCTGAGTTTTATTAAAAATGAACCATTAAAAGCTTCATTTGACGGACATTCTAATTGTTATATTGAAACCGGTTACGGAAAAGGGATACTGATTGATTTTAATTATGAAACAGAACCCCTGCCGGGGATGTTCCCTGTACCGGTTCTGGGACCTTTTTCATTATTGAAAGAGAGCAGAATAAATCACTGGGGAAAACTGTTTTTTAAATGGATGTACTGGAATTTGCTCCTCAGAGGAAGATGGATTCCTATACCATCTAAAATGTCTATGAAAGGGAAGATTACGGACTAATATATTTATAATCAATAACTTAATAATTTCAATATTATGGCACAAAAGACTTATGCAGGCATTACAGTGGATGTCAACGAGGAGGGTTATTTTACAAATCCCTCACAATGGACAAAGGAAATAGCAAAGGAAATCGCTAAGGAGGAAGATATCACCCATACCGATCAGCATTTTGCAATCATTGAATTCCTCCGCAACAGGCACAACAGCGGGGAAGCCTTATCAATAAGAAGCATTAATCATTCGGGCGTACTTGATGTCAAAACATTTTATCGGTTGTTCCCTGGTGCACCTCTTAAGAAAGCTACTAAAATTGCCGGGATCCCAAAACCAGCCAGTTGTATATAAACCTTAATTAAATAAATACATATGGAACAAAAGTATCCAATTAAAAAAGTCAATATCATCTGCGCCAAAGGCGCCATTGAAGATGTTTATGCAACCCTTGTGCTCGGCAATGGAGCTGTAATGGAAGGTATAGAAACAAATCTTTTCTTCACTTTCTTCGGACTGGATGCCATTGTAAAAAGCAGAATGGATAAGCTGCATACCGGAGTTGTCGGCAACCCGGCCCTCAGGCTCCCTGGCGGACTCAGAATGCCAACCCTTCTTGGGGTGATCCCATTCATGGAAGCATTTACTTCATGGATGATGAAAGGAACGATGGCAAAACTGGATATTCCTCCTGTAAGCGAGTTTCTTGACCTTATCACAGCAGGCGGAGGCAAAGTATATGCTTGCAAGCTTGCCATGGATATGTTCAAATTCAAGAAAGAAGATCTTAGTGAACATGTAAGCGGGATCCTTACCGTCGGTGAGTTCTATGAACATGCCGGAGGAGAAGGTTCTCAGATCATATTTACCTGAACATAACAAAAAACTTCCTGATTTTCAGCCTGGTCAGATCATTAATATCCTGAATCCCAGCACATTAACAAGCTTCTGACCAGGGCAGAAGATCTTATATGCAACAGGCCAGACTTTTGAAAGGTACCTGTCCTGTTCCTGCCGGATTATTACGATCAGTTCATCGAGAGCAGGTGAATTGCCTGAACCGGAATACCTGTACCCGAGTGTTTTAATTAACTGGGCCAGATCGTTGCATTTGCCCAGGTTCTGTGTAAGTGAATCCAGTTTTTTTTCCAGTGCTTTCACTACGGCTGGATTCAACGGCCGGAAAAAATACAACTGATACAGGAAATCCTTCGCTTTCTTCCGTAACTCATGGAGGTTTTCGGATTTCGGATTATTTCTTGCGGTGAGGTATTTATCAATTACAATATTGTACGAATTATCGAGCTCATTAAGAAGCTGTTTTGCATCCAGATTATTCATACTCTGAAAGCGGATCCTGTAACCGGCCTTATTAAGAAGATCATTTATCTTTTGTAGATCGTTTTTAATATCCTGCGACACTTCCGTTGGAGGTTCGGTTCTTCGCATCAGAACTTTAATCTGTTCATTATCCAGAAGTGATGAGAAAATCCCCGGCTTCTTTTTCCTGAGGTCTTTAAGTGTTTTTCGGTGGACTGATGTTTCCCTCCATGAGCACATTATGCGGCCCACTTCCCTGAAGGTGCCATATTCCCTGTCATGCGATTCCTTATCAATCTGGCTGATTATCAGCCGCATCAATGCTCTTGATTCTTTCATCAGCACCCTGATATCGTGCACAGCCTCCTCATCGGGAACAGGAGATCTCCCCAGCAGGGCCTGCGATTCCCTGATGTATCCTGCAAGAGCAGGCTTTATCTCCTTCAGTTTCACATAATCAGGTTCCATCTAACTTTAAAGACTTAGGCTGATAAAATTACTATTATTTTCAATATCGGCTGAAAAAGTTAAATTTGTTATATAATTAACCACTAAATCAATTCTTTGTTTCAGATTTACCGGAATTACATGAAAAAAATAATCTTTGTC
>CAZLCF010000086.1:0-11001 GCA_964557905.1 uncultured Rikenellaceae bacterium
AAGGCATCGGGCGACAGGCAACAGGCGACAGGGAGAACCTGATGCCCGACGCCTGTAGCCTTTTATACCTTTCCCTACACCTCTAATGGCACAATATACGGTTTCCTGTATATCCTTGTCAGCAGCTTATCGGCCTCTTTATCCTTTACGAATTTTTCTTTCGTTCCGTCAAATGTCAGCTGCCTGCCAAGCTTGTACGAAATGTTTGCCAGCGCAGGAAGAGCAGAGGACATATACCCTTCAAGAATATCGCAATGCAACATTTCATTCTTTCCTGATCTTATGGCATCAATGAAATTGGCATAGTGTGCTGAATCGCCCGGAGGTGCCATGAATGTCGGGTCAGCAGGTTTCGTACCTACATCCGATCCTGCAAAGGGTTTATCTTCACGCTGCCGATAGGCTTTCCAGCGTCCCCCGTCAATTTTAAGGTAGCCTTCCGTACCATAGAACATATTCCCTATCCTTATTTCGAGACCGGCTTCTGCATGAGTATAACGTCCGCGGGTTTCAAATTCGAGTATTTTACCGTCCTTGTATTTGAAAACAGATGTTTGGGTGTTTGGTGTTTCCTGTGAACATTCTGTAGGATTAATTCCGAAAATATTTCCCATGGAATATATTATAACAGGATGTTCATTTTTATTGAGACCCCATCGGGCAATATCGAACTGGTGAGGTCCCTGGTTAGCCGTATCACCGCCGCCTGTTGCCCAGTGCCAGTGCCAGTTATAGTGGACACGTTTTTCATTGTAAGGTCTCCATGGCGCAGGACCGAGCCAGATATCATAATGAAGTGATTCGGGAGGCGTTCCGTCCTTTGCAATTCCAAACGAATCACGCGGTTTGAAGCATAATCCCCTTGCCATGAATACTTCACCGATTCCTCCGTCGCGAAGGAATTGTATTGCTTCCATCACGCCCGCGATTGAACGGTTCTGCATTCCGGTCTGCACACGTACATTGTATTTACGCGCCGCCTCAACCATCTTGCGTCCTTCAAAAACGGTATGGCAGGCCGGCTTCTCTACATAAACATGCTTGCCTGCCTGGCATGCCCATATTGTTCCAAGAGCATGCCAGTGATTGGGTACAGCAAAAGAGACTGCATCTATCTCCTTGTCATCAAACACTTTACGCATATCCCATGCTGTTTCCGGTTTTTCACCCGTTTTATCGATTACTTGTTTTATCCGCTCAGGAAAAAATTGCTCATCAGCATCACAAAGCGTTTTTATACGAACGTTCTTGCTGTCTTTTATGACGGCCCAATTGTCTATATGAGTGCCACCCTGGCTGCGGATCCCGATAACGGCAACATTAATGCGGTCATTTGCTCCCTGTATCGTCCTGTACGATCTGGCGCTGAATGCCATACCACTGATGGCAATACCGGCAGTGCCCAGTACGCTTTGCCTGATAAATTCTCTTCGTTTTGTCATATTATAACAGGTTAAATTATTTTTGTTTTTTAACTATATAAATTTAGCCGTTTTAATTATATCTCCCTCTAATTTAAAGAATAATATGATTACAAAAGAGAATCCACCGTCATTCCGAACCTGCCACCAACCATATTACTTTAATTTCTTTTTTTTATTTTTACTGTTGCAAAAGCAAGAATGTCAAAAACACAAATACTGATCCTGCCTTTGGTCCTGGCAATCTCCGTTTATGAAGGGAACGCACAGGATACACTTAAAATAAAAAGACAATTTTCGGCGTATACCCATGTCAATCCTCATAATAAGTTACCCTGGTGGAACGGCGGACGTTATATTCCGCAATTGAATTATGAATTCAGGCTGCTTGATGAAAAGCTGATAGATTTTGAGGCATCGGCGAACATTTATGGAAATGCCGGATTGAAACCTTTCGATTCCTGCAGTTTTAACGGAGATATAAAGCCTTATCGATTATGGGCACGTTATTCCACAAATCAGTTTGAATTACGTGCCGGGCTGCAGAAGATCAATTTCGGTTCTGCATCCATTTTAAGACCGCTGATGTGGTTCGAACAGATTGATCCGCGCGACCCGCTGAAGCTTACAGATGGTGTCTGGGGAGTCCTTGCACGTTACTATTTTCTTAATAACTCCAATATCTGGATGTGGGGTTTATACGGCAATGAAAAGCTCAAAGGATGGGAAACTTTCAGTTCCAGCAAGAAAATTCCTGAATTCGGAGGCCGTTTTCAAACCCCTGTACCAAAGGGTGAAGCAGGATTTACTTATCACCACAGAACCGCAGATTGCAGCATTCTGTCAGATACGTCAGCAACTTTTGGCGATATCCCGGAAAACCGCTTTGGCTTTGATGCAAAATTCGATATTTTTGTTGGATTATGGCTTGAGGCCTCATGGTCCAGCTTCAATAAAAAAATCGGTGTTTTTTCCAACCAGGAAATTATCAATCTCGGAATTGACTATACATTCGGGTTGGGAAACGGCCTTACTGTTATTTTAGAACAACTGATTGCATCTTATGATGAAAAACCATTTGAATTCAAAAATTCAATGAATTTTACGTTGATGAACCTTTCGTATCCAATCGGCATGTTCGATAATATAAGTGCCATTGTATATTATGACTGGACCAATAACAGGATCTATAATTTCATGAACTGGCAAAGGCAATTTAATAAATTCACGTTTTACCTGATGGGTTATGTCAATCCGAAAGAGTACAATATTCCCACTCAGAATCCTGATGAAATACTCTACGCGGGAAGCGGTATACAGCTGATGCTGGTTTTTAACCATTAGCAAAATACGATATTGATAATTACTAAAAAACTTAAAAATGGAAGACAGCTTAATCATCAAAACAGAAAAACTTACAAAGCGTTTCCCTATGGGGAAAAGCGAATTTACTGCTCTCAAAAATGTCGATTTGAGTCTCGGTGTTGGTGAATTTGCAGGATTGATAGGACCAAGCGGTTCCGGGAAGACCACACTCCTCAATATTGTTGGATCGCTTGATACACCATCCGAGGGAGAAGTAATCGTTCTTGACCAGTCAATTGGAAAACTGTCAGCAAAAGGGGCGGCTAAGCTAAGGAAAGAAAAGATTGGATTTATTTTCCAGAGTTACAACCTGCTGGCAGTACATACCGTGTATGAGAATGTTGAGTTTCCGCTGTTGTTGCTCGATTATTCTGCAAACGAACGCAAAAAAATGGTGACGGATGCCCTCGAGTGGGTCGGACTCACAGATAAGATAAAGCAAAAGCCGCCTCAGCTATCAGGTGGGGAATGTCAGAGAGTGGCCATTGCACGGGCTATGGTTAAAAAACCATCGCTTGTAGTAGCCGATGAACCTACTGCAAATCTTGATGCTGCCAATTCTCACAATATTCTGCAGACAATGGTAAAGCTTAATGAAGAGCTGAAAACAACTTTTCTGTTTGCCACTCATGATGAAAAGGTAATCGGCTACCTGAAAAGAAAGATATACCTGAAAGACGGGATGATTGACAAAGATGTCACAGTTTAATCTTAAAACGTAATACAATGATACTGGCAATAAAACTTGCATTTAAGAATCTCATTGGTGCCGGATTAAGAACCTGGCTCAATGTGATCGTATTGTCATTCTCCTTTGTGATCATAATCGCAGCCAGGGGTATCCTTGTGGGCTGGGACCGCCAGGCAAAAAATGACATGACCGACTGGGAGATTGGAGGAGGTCAGTACTGGAATGTAAACTACGATCCGTATGATGCTTTTTCCCTGAATGATGCACATGCACCAATTCCGGAGGTGTTTATTCCGGAAATAGAGAGCAAAGATATGGTACCTGTCCTGATCACTCAGGGGACCATATTCCCGGAAGGAAGGATGCAAACCATCCTCATTAAAGGCATAAATCCGGATCAGAACCTGCTGGAACTGCCAACTCATAAGCTTGATACCATGGTCGGGGCGACACCGGCAATAATAGGTTCAAATATGGCACGTACCAATAAGCTGAAAACTGGTGATTATGTCACTGTTCGCTGGCGTGATACAAATGGTACATTCGACGCAACGGAAATCTGCATTACAGACATTTTTACAACAAATGTCCCTACTGTAGACGGGGCACAGGTCTGGATACCGCTGGACAGTTTGCAATCAATGATGCTTATGCCGGGAGAAGCTACAATTTTGACTTTCGGTGACCGGGATAAACCAAGGGAAGAAGCGGAGAACTGGAAACTGATGAACTACAAAGCACTGGTCAGCGATATTGAAGAAATGATAAAAACAAAATCAGTGGGTCAGTCAGTATTCTATACTATCCTTCTGCTGCTTGCACTTCTGGCCATATTCGATACCCAGGTTTTATCCATTTTCCGCAGGCAGAAAGAGATTGGCACTTATGTAGCCCTGGGATATACAAGGCGCGAGGTAGTCGGCCTTTTTACGATTGAAGGTGCGATGCATGCCATTTTTGCTGCTGTTGTGGGTGCAATTTACGGTATCCCTCTTCTTCTGTGGCTGGCAAATACAGGAATTACACTCGGAGTGTCATCTTCTGATTATGGCTTCGCTATTGCAGATACCATGTATCCTGTTTATAGTGTCGGACTGGTGATCGGAACTACCATAGCTGTCCTTTTAGCCACTACAATAGTTAGTTACTGGCCATCCAGAAGAATAGCAAAAATGAATCCAACAGAAGCTTTAAGGGGGAAATTACAATGATACGGTTTTTATTAAAAGGACTTTTAAGGGACAGAAGCAGAAGTCTGCTTCCCCTGATAGTGGTGGCCATCGGTGTTATGCTTGCGGTATTCGTCCGCGGTTACATCAAAGGCCTCATGGTAGAAATGATTGAGCAAACAGCCAGGATAACAACCGGCCATGTAAAGGTGATGACGAAAGCCTATGCAGAAAATATAGACCAGGTTCCCAATGACCTGGCATTACTGGAGATAAGCGATCTGAAAGCGGATCTCGAACAAACCTTCCCCGACATAAAATGGGTGACCCGGATCAAATTCAGCGGTTTGATCGATGTTCCTGATGAAAACGGTGAAACCCGGAGCCAGGGACCTTCAATGGGCATAGGTCTGGACCTTCTTTCTGATGATTCCGATGAAGCAGAACGCTTAAACCTCAATAAATCCCTTGTCAGAGGTTCTCTGCCGGCAAACTCCGGCGAGGTACTGCTCAGCGAGGACTTCTCGCAAAAACTGGAGGTGAATCCCGGAGAAGAGGTCACCCTGATTGGTTCGACAATGACCGGTGGCATGGCTATTTATAATTTCAGGGTTTCCGGGACAGTCCGTTTCGGAAATACGGGAATGGACCGGGGGACCGTTATTGCAGACCTGCATGACGTACAACTGGCACTGGACATGGACAATGCTGCCGGTGAGATTCTCGGATTCTTCGGTTCCGGCTATTATGATGATAAAATGGCCGAACCTGTTCTTGCAGAATTTCTTAAAAAGTACTCCTTAAATGAAGATGAATTTACTCCCGTGATGCTCCGGCTAAGAGATCAGGAAGGACTGAATCTGTATGTGGATATGACAAAGAGCATGGGAGCTATCGTTACTATCATTTTCATGGTAGCCATGTCGCTGGTACTATGGAATGCCGGATTACTCGGAGGACTGAGACGCTACGGAGAGATAGGCATCCGGCTGGCAATCGGAGAAGAAAAAGGTCATGTGTACCGTTCTATGATCAGTGAATCGGTCATGGTAGGAATAGCCGGAACCATTGTCGGAACAGCAATTGGACTTGGATTATCCTGGCTGATGCAGATCCATGGCTTGGATATCAGTGAGTTTACCAAAAATGCAACTACCGCTATAATGATGCCCAATGTGATCCATTCCAGAATAACTCCCCCTGACTTCTATATAGGACTGATACCAGGGGTGCTGTCTACTATGGCAGGAACAATGCTGTCAGGAATCGGAATTTACAAAAGGAAAACAGCACAGCTGTTTAAAGAACTGGAAGCTTAAAAAGAGGATAATTAAACAAAGGAATAATGAAAAAGATAACATTCATACTGGGAGTCTTTATTGCTACTAACGTTTCAGCTCAGACAGCAGATGAAATCCTGAAAAAAGTTGACCGGAACATGTCATCGGAAAACAGGATATTTGAATCATCCATGACAATTCATGGGAAACGAACAAGCCGGACCATTTCATCAAGATCTTTTTCGGTTGGAGATAAAAGCTCATTCACAGAATATCTCTCTCCAGCAAGGGAGCAGGGAACCAAGATGCTGAAACTGGAAAACCAGCTTTGGATCTATTCCCCGTCCACTGACCGCACTATTCAGATTTCAGGCCATATGCTGCGTCAGTCAGTTATGGGTTCGGATTTATCGTATGAGGACATGATGGAAGACAGGAAACTGACCGATGTATATAATTCCGAAATCATTGGCAGTGAGGAGATTGAAGGAAGACCAACCTGGGTGCTGGAACTAAAAGCCAGGGTTGATGATGTGGCTTATGCAAAACGTAAGGTTTGGATTGACAAGGATAGATTTATTCCGTTAAAAGAGGAATTGTTTGCAAAAAGCGGGCAGTTGCTCAAGCGATCAACTTTGAGTGATGTTATAAAGGTTGACGGAAGATGGTTCCCGACAACTATTGTTTATAAGGATATGCTTAAGCAGGGTGACGGAACGGAATTTAAAATGACCAGCATAAAATTTGACCAGGAAATTCCGGATTATATTTTCACCAAAGCAGCACTAAAACAATAGAGTGTCTTAAAATATACGGTTCTGAACGGGATATTCATAATAGCCGTAAAAAATAAGCTACCAAAGGAAAGGAGTCAATATTCTCTTAATCTGAATTTTTCCAGTAATAAACGGTCTTGTAATCCCAGTTTTTAGCTATCAAAACACCGTTATGGTCAATAAAAAGATCATTGAGATCGCTGTTCAGCCAGTAATTTTCATAATGAATCAGATCAGCAGATTTAAGGATGCCAAATCCCGGTACAATAATATAATAGAAGCCGTTCCATTTGTTGAAGATGTTGTTTTCCATCGTGGTTCCCCACTCAGGATAAACAGAGTGAACTCTCTTAAAAGTTGCCCCCATATCTGTTGTCTGGTAAATCGTAAAACCATATTCCTGGGTACCGATGAAGATCTCATCATTTTCGTTGACATACATTACAGTCGAATAGCCCGGCGTTTCACGCGATATCCATGTAAGCCCGTCATCATACGATATATTTAGCCTGTTCCTGCTTGTCCCATTTGTTCCGTGATTGACCAGTGCCCCGCTCTTAAGCCTGAAAGTATTGCCATTTAAAAAAGTTGAAAGGTCACCACCTGCATCATGCCAGGTAATTGCCCCGTCTTTTGAGAATTTTGTAGGAAAGTCAAATTTGCCCGCCCATATATAATTATCATTGGCAACACTCATGTAGATATAATAGGGATCCTCGGGATAAGGCTTTGTGCATTTTTTCCACGCAGAACCGTGGTCGGTGCTTTTTATTACATCGCCGCTCCACGTACTTACATATAGAATCCCATTTGCGTCGATTTCTATTGTCCGTGGTGTTTCAAGTATAGGATCAACAAGTTTTTCCCAGGCATAATACCTGTCCCCCTGCCTGTAAACTGCCCCGCCGGAGATCATTAAAGTTATACCATAGACAGTATCTGTAGCCATAGCGGTAATTTTCCCATCAGGTTCTGTACTCACTTTATTCCATGAATCTGGTATGAAACATGAGACTGTCAGATCCCTCGATGTTACGTATTCTCCTGATAATTTGTAGATTGAGGCGCGTAAAGTATTGTTAAAGGATTCGCCTCCCACGGTCCATTCAGTGATGGCTTTCCTGTTTTCGTCGGTATAAGTGGAATTTTCTGAGAGTGATCCACCACCATTGATTACCTCAAAATTAACCTTCATCGGTTCGTCCGATGGATTGAGGTTATTGAATACCCTGAGAATCACATTTGCTTTTTCACCTGGTAATAATCTCTGGTCTGAACCGTTCTCAAAATCGATGGAAAAACTTTCCAGAATTTCCAGGGAGGGATCGGGTGAACAGTACGGAAAGAAGCATGCGATGCAGATCAGTAAAACTGTCTGGCGAATTCTATTACTTATGCTTTTATTTCCTTTCAAATCCATCCCAAAGTAATTTATCCTTAATTGTGAACAGGAATTTTCAGTCCGATATGGAACGAGAGAGTCCTGTTCCTGATTACCGTTTTCAGATTGTCATACTGATTGGTCCCTGAAAAGTAAGTTGCATCAAATACGTCTCTGAAGCCAAGCTTATATTGCGATCCGAACTCAGCATGATATTTTGTGAAAACCGGAATTGTGATCCCGGCACCAAATGACCATCCGGAATCATTGTCTTTAATTAACCTTTCGAGATCGTCATAGACCACAGTTCTGATACGTCTGTACATTGAGCTGTTCTCCTCATTTGAAAAAGCTTCCCCCGTGGACCGTGCATTAAGTTTAATTGTCAGGTAAGGACCCGTAGAAATATAAAATGTGTTCGATCTGCCGATATTGATTTTCAGTGATGCTGGAATCTCAATATAATCAATGGTGGTCTTCGTATCTACCAGGTATTCCGCACCATCTTCAATATTATATCCGTAAAAAATATCGCTTGAATCCCGGAGGGAATAGCCGGTCTGCTCAAATGATAATCCGGTCCTGAATTCTGTCTTCCTGCCAACAGGTATATCCAGCCTGAATCCTGCTGACGGCCCTAAACTCACTGAATAATTCCCCGGGGAGTTGCCGGGTGAATTCCATGAGAGATCCGTTCCTCCAAAATAGATCAGATGCAATTTACTTTGTGATGAATCAGTCCTGACAGGTAATCCTGAATCGTCGTCCGCTCCTCCCAGGAAACCGTTGAAGGTAACGCCCAGGTTAAAATCTATTGATCCGTGACGGTAATTTCTATTTTCAAAAAAATTCTTCCGTCCTGCCAGGTATCTTACTCTTAACAGAATATCAAAATCCTTAGAAAACGGGTAAGAAAGACCTGCCGAATAAATAAATCCGAAGTCTCTTTTTTGAGCCTCATAATAGTAATAATTGCTGTTCAGATTTTGATCCTGGAGAAATGACCAGAATACACCGGTAGATAAATTCAGAGATGGCTTTGAAGGTATTGTGAGTTTTAACTGTGCAGGAATAGTAATGAAACTGAAGTCCATTACCTCATTAGGGTAGTAATGAGTACCCGGATAAAAGGATGAACTGGACAATCCATAATATATGAGTTCACCGTAAGTATAGAACTTGTGCTCATAATAAATGGTCGAATAATTCATTCCTGTGCTGAAGCCGAAGATCCTGGACGGATTGAAATCAACAAAAACTCCCTGAACAGGTCCTGGTTTGAACTTCCATTTTCCCGAGTAGCTGTTTCCGTGAATATCCGAGATATTAATACCGCTGAAGAATCCGGCAGATAATCCCTGGGAGTAGCTTACTGAATTACAGCTTATTACAATGAAAAAGCAAATCAATGCATAAAGTTGCTTCATTGTGCCGGTAATTAATAAAATACTTGAAAATCTACAAAAACCGTGCCCCTAATAACAGATCTGTTCCAGAATATTTTTCATGTATTCATTATATTTTGAAGTTTTTCAGCATCATCTGGGTATGTTCGAGAGCTGCTGAAATTACCGGGAAATATCTCTGAAAGTGGCATTTAAAGGTTCGGAATAAACTGTCTTTAAAAGTTTTCTCGGATTTAATTCGATAGCTGTGGTGACAAGTTCCGGAACATTATATGACTTGAGGAAGGTCGAGTAAAATTCGGGATCCTTTTGTGGTAACAGGAATGGTTTATGGGCGTTGCCGTTTACATCGAAATAGCTGAAATACAACCGTGTAAAAAGTCCGTCAGTTCTACGGCTGCTGAATACTATCCATCGGCCACCAGATGACCATGTATGGTAACTTTCTGATTGCGGACTGTTAATTTCAGGACTTACTATTTTACCTGATTCAAGATCTTTCAGGAACAAATCACTTTCAGAATGCCAGATTGAGAAATTCCCGAAATCTGACATACAAAACATCAGGTATTTTCCGTCTGGTGATATCCTTGGAAATGAAACGCTATGCCCTTCGGCTGATGCTGAGACAACTGTATCGACAGTACCAAACCGGCAGGTTGTTGCATCAAATGAAATACGAAGCAGATCATAGCGGATATTCTTATACTGAGATAAAGGTAGTGCCCTCGCACTGCAAAAGTAAAGATACTTACCATCGGGTGACCATGTTGGAAATGTTTCGAATCGATCCTTGGATGAAATTGCAGGGCTGTTAAAAACTATATTATTTTCTGTATCTAAAACAATTAAATCCGAAAGTGTGTCTGTTACCTCAACTTTGATCCGCTTTACAGAATGAAAAGTCTGTACAATGTTGTTGACTGAAAAAGCAATATATTGTCCTCCGGGATGCCAGGCCGGGTAAACACCCGCAGAAATGGTCTGATCGGTTTTTGTATTCACCTTGCTCAGTTTCCCTTCACGGTAAATAATAGTACCATTGTTTTTCGCCCTCATGTGAAACATCATTGTACGACTGTCGTTGCGGCAGAATGAATGACAATTCATACAATTGTCATCACTTACACTGTTTATCATAACCGGACGTTCGTCAAAATTTTCGAGACATCGTTGATATATTCCCATCTTATTCCATAATTCAAATCCTGGATCGATTAACCGGTACGCAACATAACTGTCGATAGCATCTTCTGCAACATAGTTGATTATTGACGGGAACTTCACCCAATTACCACCTTTTTTAATAAATATGTCAAAGAAAATATCTTTCCCCTTGCATCGCTGTAAAAGTTTCTTCCATTTGCTGAGGGGAATATTTATTTCCCCTGTTGATGATTTTATGGAAATTGCCTCTCTCCCTTCTTCAGATATAATTACCAGGTATTTTTTCGCATTTTCGTTGATAATGAAATTTACAGGGGCAATGTTTGGAGGAAGCGTGACTCCTGA